>NZ_DBGCJQ010000070.1:0-68778 GCF_048354975.1 Massilistercora timonensis
GGAGGACAGATACCATCTTCTGTTTAACAACTGCGAGCATTTTGCCATCTGGAGCAAGACCAACATCTCAGAGTCCTACCAGGTGAAAAATAAGATGAAATATCTGTCGGTATTCCTGAGAATGCCGGTATGGCACTACGTATAAGAACAAAAGAAAGGAATCATGATCATGCCAGTATTTGACTTTAATAATTCACCGGAACCATCCAGGGAGCCGGAGTGTACCTATGAGATCTTTTATTCCAGCGAACCGGAGGCTTCTCCGGAGCATCCCATGCTGGTGCTGGACAACCGGGAGGGGAAACTGAAACATCACTCTGCCGGCGTATTTACCAATCCCATCCGCAGGACAGCCTTTGAGTTCAAGGAGGAAGAAGGCGGAAGCATGAGCAGCGTGGATATTCTTAAGATCGACGCCCGTTTTGTCAGCCTGCTGAAGTGGCTGGGGGAGAATCACATCAATGTACGGCTCTCGGGAGCGCCCCGGGAGGATGGATACGCAGTGTACAAGATCCGGGAGATTGCTTTTGGCTGGGGCGGTAAGCTTTCCGCGGAGGACGGATTTCTCCAGTTTATGATCGAACGGCTTCTCTCCAGCGACGCGCCTTCTCCGGAGGTTCCGGACGAGGAAGCAGAGGAAGCAGGGGACAGCATGAAGCTTACCAGTATCCAGAGTATTACTGATTTCATGAACTGTGCGGGGCGGACTCTGCCGGATAATATCCGGCTCTGGGCCAGACGGAATCTGGCGGTGGCCCGGTCCAGTGAGGTTTCCGCGGAGGAGAAGCGCCACGCTCAGCGGGCGCTGTCTATTATGATGAATATCCAGTGGAAGGGGAATTATTTTCCGCCGGTGGATCCGGTGGAAGCCCGGCGTATCCTGGATGAGGAGCTTTATGGTATGGAGCAGGTAAAGCAGCGGATCATCGAGACTATTATCCAGATTAACCGGACCCATACCCTTCCGGCTTACGGGATCCTTCTGATCGGACCGGCGGGAACGGGGAAATCCCAGATCGCCTATGCGGTGGCCCGGATCCTGAAGCTGCCCTGGACCACCCTGGATATGAGTTCCATCAATGACCCGGAGCAGCTTACCGGAAGTTCCCGGATCTACGCCAACGCCAAGCCGGGAATCATTATGGAGGCATTTTCCATGGCGGGAGAGTCCAACCTTGTGTTTATCATCAATGAGCTGGACAAGGCTGCCGCAGGGAAAGGGAACGGCAATCCTGCGGATGTGCTTTTGACCCTTCTGGACAATCTGGGATTTACCGACAATTATATCGAGTGTATGATCCCCACCGGGGGCGTCTATCCCATCGCCACCGCCAATGACAGGGAGCAGATCAGCGCGCCTTTGATGTCCCGGTTTGCGGTGATCGAGATCCCGGACTATACCCCGGAGGAGAAGAAGGTGATCTTCTCTGAGTATGCCCTTCCCAAAGTACTTAGGCGGATCGGTATGGAGAAAGAAGAGTGCAGCCTGACAGAAGACGGTCTGGAAGCAGTGATCGATCTTCACAGGAATACCAGCGGGATCCGGGATCTGGAGCAGGCGGCGGAGCACCTGGCGGCCAACGCCCTGTACCAGATCGAGGCAGATCATGTGAAGTCGGTGGTGTTTGACGAAACTATGGTGCGAAACCTGTTGCTTTAATAGAAAGATAAGAAATGGATAAGGCGGAAAGGAGGAGCGGTATGAAACATGAGATCAAGATAGAAGAGATCTTCCGGGCTGTCCGGGGAGATATCACGAAAATCCGGGATGTGGAGGCCATTGTAAACGCGGCCAACACCAGTCTCCTGGGAGGCGGTGGTGTAGACGGAGCCATCCACCGGGCTGCAGGGCCAAAGCTTCTGGAAGAATGCCGGGGACTTCACGGCTGTGCCACAGGGGAGGCAAAGATCACCGGGGCCTATGATCTGCCCTGCAAGTATGTAATCCACACCCCCGGTCCCATCTGGCGGGGCGGCGATCATGATGAGCGAAAGCTCCTTGCTTCCTGTTACCGGTCCTGCCTGACCCTGGCAGTAGAAAACGGAGTAAAGCGGATCGCCTTTCCCTCTATTTCCACAGGGATCTATCATTTCCCGGTGGAGGAGGCTGCCCGGATCGCGGTGGAGACGGCGGCGGAATTCACGGCTGCTCATCCGGGAGCGCTGGAACTGGTGGAGTGGGTGCTGTTTGACGACAGGACCTGGCAGGTGTACGAGGCGGCCATCGCCGGAAGGGAGAAGCATGTATCCAATCATTGACAAGAGAAAAACCGGGATCCATCTGCGCAGGCTTATGGAGGAGCGGGAGCTTACGGTCAGAGATATCCAGCAGTATCTGGGACTGGGAAGCGTTCAGAGTGTCTACCACTGGCTGAACGGGATCAGCATGCCCACGGTGGATAATCTGTATGCTTTAAGTGAGCTGTTTCAGCTGCCCATGGATGAGATCGTGCGCGGGAACCGCCGCAGGGAATCTGCCGGCCTGGAAGACCGGCAGCGCCAGAGGCTGCAGGCATACTGCGCGGCGCTGCAGGAACTGCGGGCAGCTTAAATGGGGCTGTAGAATTATACTACAAGTTCAATGACAAACCGGAAGAACTCCCTTAAAATGATAACAGATCATTTCAAGGAGGAGGGCTTTCTATGAGCGAGAAGATGCTGGTAACGCAGGCACTGGATGAGAGGGATCTGCTGGTAAAGAAGATCGGGGATAAGATCGCGAAGGCGAATTTCGTGGATACGATCCGGCCCAATGAGGATAAGGTTTACGCCAGGCGGGTTGAGAAAGCGGAGTTTACCAAAGAGGCGAAGGCGGCCTATCAGCAGATCACGGATCTGATCGCAAGATATCAGAAGATCGACGCGGCCATTGTGGATTCCAATGCCAGGACGGAAGTGAAGACTTCCTACGGAACATTTACAGTTGCGGGGGCGATCTCGCTGAGAAGCCGTCTCCGGGGGCTTGGAGTCTATGAGGAGGAGGCGGATTTCGAAGGGAATCTGCAGAAGAAACTGCGCAGTGAGTATGAGGAGCGGGTCCGTTTCTGTGACATGAAGAACAGCCAGCTGCAGACCACCGCTGAGAATATGAGACTGAGCATTCTGGGACGGGATGCAAAGACGAAGGATGAGAAGCCGCTGGGCGTAGTGGAAGCCTATGTCAAGGAGAACACTACAGAACTGGTGGATCCGCTGAAGGTGGAGAAGAAGATCGAAGATCTGGAGGAAAAGCGCAATACCCTTCTGAGGGAGCTGGATACCCAGATCAAAGTGTCCAACGCCACAACGTTTATCGAGGTGTGATAAGAGGGCAGCCTGTATTACGAAAACCTCAGACTCAGCTTCCCTGTAACAGGGTTACGTTACGAGAGAAAAGGACCAAATTCTAAAGTGGTGCAGCAGGTAGCACACATGACTAGTGATCATGATGTCGCAGGTTCGAATCCTGTCTTTAGAACCGGGAAATGTATGGCGCACGGCAGCGCCCCGCAGTTTTGTGTTTTCGTTTGTCGGTGAACGGTGCTTTGGGAACGGTCAACGATTTTGTCCTTGAATCGTCTTTGGTGAGGAAGAAACGTTTGTTCAGACATAGAGATATGTTGAAATCCATGAAAAAGGTTGGTGTTAAGCTGATTGGCCGGAGGTTATCCTCATGGCTGTAATATAGGCATGGCATGTTGGGACTGGGGAGCTGCGGCAGCAGCTCCCTTTAAAGTTGTATTTTTATACCACAGGTACTTGAAACAGGCCATAGAACACAGCGCCTACAACGCCGCTTGTCAGGATCGCCTGTACCGGTCCGATCTTTTTCTTTCGGAGTAAAACCAGGAAGACAAGAGTGATGGGGACGGCGATCCAGTCAGTGTCCGGCAGGCTGAAATGTTCCAGCCCGTTCCACCACGCGGTGCTGACCAGTTTTACCGCGGCGGCCAGGACCATGGCAGCCACAGCCGGATGAAGCCCGTTCAGAACTCCGTGGACGCTGCTTAAGTTCCTATATTTGTAATAAAGCTTCGCAAGGATCATCACGATGATCACGGCAGGAAGGACATAGGCGCAGGTGGCGATCACCGTGCCGGGGATCCCGGCGGTCCGGGTGCCTACGAAGGAAGCGATATTGATCCCCAGGGGACCGGGAGTCATCTCGGAAATGGAGATGATGTCCGTAAATTCTGTGTTGGTAAGCCAGTGCTGCTGTGTGACTACACGGCTGCGGATCAGTTCCATGGAGGCAAGGCCGCCGCCAAAGCTGAAGAGGCCGATAAGGAAAAAGGTTTTGAATAACTGGAGATAGAGCATTAGTCTTCCTCCTTTCCAACAGGAACCTCTTTGCGTTTCCGCCAGGAGTAGATTCCTCCGGCAACGCCGCAGACCAGCAGGATCAGGATAATATCAACACCGAAGAAGATGGCTGCGACGGAGGCGGCGATCAGCATAAGAAGAGAGAAAACTTCTCTGTCTTTCAGTACGTTTCCTGCCATGGTGATGGTCATATTGATCATAACGGCTGCAACTCCGGCCTGCATTCCTTTCAACAGCAGGGCGATCACCGGATTGCTGCGGAACTGGACATAGAACATGGAGACGATGGTGAGGATGATCATAGGAGGCAGGATGGTGCCTGTCACTGTCAGAAGGGCGCCTGCTACTCCGGCGATGTGGTATCCGATGATGATAGAAGTGTTGACTGCCATCACGCCGGGACAGGACTGGGCGATGGCCACCAGGTCCATGACTTCGTCCTGGCTGATCCAGTGGAGTTCCTCTACAAATTTCTTCTGGAGCATAGAGATGATCACCATGCCGCCTCCGAAGGTACAGGCGCTGATGATAAAGCAAGTTTTGAAAAGGGTCCAGAGTCTGGATTTATCTGAGATTGTATTTTCCATAGGGCATTCCTCTTTTCTGTGTTCGTTTACCAGTATATTTTAAACCAAATAAAAGGAAAATCCAATGTGGTGGGTAATAAAAAATAATCTCAAAAATATCGACAATACGTATTGCACGTGCTATTATGGTAAAAGGAGAGAACGAATGAGATTCAGAGAAATGGATAAAATTCTCAAAGCAGATGGGTGGTATGAAGTGAAACAAGTTGGTTCACATCATCAATATAAACATCCAAATAAATTGGGGAAAGTAACTGTACCAGAACATGGAGGAAAAGATATTAATCCAACAGTTGCAAAGAAAATCTTAAAACAAGCTGGATTATAGTGCTTTGTATTTGGTAAGGAGGAGGTTGATTTTATGAAATTGGTTTATCCCGCTTTGTTTACACCATATGAGGATGGGTCTGGCGGATATGCTGTGGAGTTTCCGGATCTTTTGGGGTGTGCGACAGGCGGTGACAATATGGCGGAAGCGGTGTTTATGGCGGAAGATGCGGCAAGTGGATGGATCCTGACAGAATTGGAAGCCGGAAGAAAAGTGCCGGAAGCCAGACAACTTAGTGATATTGAAGTGGAACAGGGACAGTTTGTGAGTCTGATTGCCCTGGATATGGATGCATATGCTGCAAAATACGGAAGTAATTCGGTAAAGAAAACGTTGACAATTCCTGCATGGCTGAATACATTTGTGGAACAAAATGGAATCAGCTGTTCGAAGGTGTTGCAGGAAGCGTTAAGTAAAATGGCACAGGCGAAATAGGAATCTTCTTTTTCTGCGCTCTCTGTGCTATAATATCCCCAGTACCACTCAGAAAGGAGCTCCTATGGAAGCATATACCAGTTTTGCCCAAGTCTACGACACCTTCATGGACAACGTCCCTTATGAGGACTGGTCCGACCGGATCCGGACGATCCTTCGCCAGTACGGCATTACCGGAGGCCTGGCCCTGGATCTTGGCTGCGGCACAGGGAAGATGACGGAACTTCTGGCGGAAGCAGGATTCGATATGATCGGGGTGGACAACTCCGAGGATATGCTGGAGCTTGCCATGGAGAAGCGGCTTGTGAGCGGTCATGATATTCTCTATCTTCTGCAGGATATGCAGGAATTTGAACTCTACGGCACAGTGGGAGCCATCGTCAGCGTCTGTGATTCCATCAACTATATCACCGATGAGGAGGAACTGCTGGAAGTGTTCCGGCTGGCCAACAATTATCTGGATCCCCATGGGATTTTTCTTTTTGACTTTAATACGGAGTACAAGTACCGGGAGATCCTGGGGGACAACACTTTTGCAGAGGAGCGGGAGGAATGTAGTTTTATCTGGGAGAACTACTATGATCCAGAGGAAGAGATCAATGAGTATGAGCTGACTTTATTTGTCCGGGAGGAAGAGGATCCGGAGCTTTACCGGCGCTATCAGGAAACCCATTTTCAGAAGGCTTATACCCTGGAGCGCATAAAACGGCTGCTGGAGCGGGCCGGTATGACTTTTATGCGGGCGTGGGACGGCTATGCGGACGAAGCGCCTACCTATACCAGCCAGCGGATCCTTGTGGCTGCCCGGGAGTTTGGAAAATAAGGAGGACAGGAAGGAAAAATGGAAGACTATATTGTAAGAGCGACTGCGGCGGAGGGACAGGTGCGAGCCTTTGCCGCCCTGACCACACAGACGGTGGAGACGGCCAGGCAGCGCCACGGCACAAGCCCGGTGGCAACGGCGGCCCTGGGACGTCTGCTGACGGCGGGAGCCATGATGGGAAGTATGATGAAGAATGATACAGATATGCTGACCCTGCAGATCCGGGGGGACGGCCCCTTAAACGGGATCACGGTGACGGCGGACAGCCACGCCAATGTGAAGGGCTATGTGGGTAATCCGGACGTGATGCTGCCCCCTAAGAACGGGAAGCTGGACGTGGGCGGAGCCGTGGGCATCGGCCTTCTCCAGGTGATCAAAGACCTGGGGCTCAAAGAGCCCTACAGCGGGCAGACCATTCTGGTGACCAGCGAGATCGCGGAGGACCTGACCTATTATTTTGCCAACTCCGAGCAGGTGCCTTCGTCGGTGGGTCTGGGAGTTCTGATGGAGAAGAACAATACCGTGCGCTGCGCCGGCGGATTCATCATCCAGATGATGCCCTTTGCAACAGAAGACACCATCCAGAAGATCGAGGATAATCTGAAACAGATCTCTTCTGTAACTTCTCTTCTGAGTGAAGGGAAGCTGCCGGAGGACCTGCTGGAGATCCTGCTGGGAAATGTGGGACTGGAAGTGACGGACCGGCTGTCCACCCGGTTTTACTGTAACTGCTCCAAGGAGCGGGTGGAGCAGGCGGTGGCCAGCATCGGCAGGAAGGATATCCAGGAGATGATCGATGAGGGCAAGGACATCGAGGTAAAATGTCATTTCTGCAATACCGCTTATCAGTATACGGTGGAAGATCTGAAGCGGATCCTGAAGCACAGCAGATAGAGGGGAGAGAAAAGGATGAAAGACGGATTTATCAAAGTAGCGGCGGCCACCCCGGGGATCCGGGTGGCGGATGTGGCCTACAATACGGTGCAGATCAAAAGCATGATGGAGAAAGCGGTGGAAGAAGGAGCCAAAGTAGTGGTATTCCCGGAGTTGTGCCTTACCGGTTATACCTGCGGGGATCTGTTTACCCAGGAGATCCTGCTGGAGCAGGCGAAGCAGGGGCTTAAGGAGATCGGAGAGGCCACCCGGGATATGGACGCCCTGGTCTTTGTGGGTCTGCCTCTGGAGGAAAACGGGGAACTCTATAACGTGGCGGCGGCACTGAACCGGGGCCGGGTACTGGGATTCACCACCAAGAGTTTTCTGCCAAACTACGGAGAATTTTATGAGATGCGTCAGTTCCGCCAAGGGCCTTCCCGGGCGGGAGAGATCCTGTTTGAGGGAAGACGGGTGCCCTTTGGCCCGGGCCTTCTCTACGAGGCGGAGAGCCTGCCTTCTCTGGTGGTCTCCGCGGAGATCTGCGAGGATGTGTGGTCTCCGGTGCCGCCCAGTATCCAGGCTTCCCGGGAGGGAGCCCTTGTGATCGTCAACTGTTCTGCCAGCGATGAGACCATCGGCAAGGCGGCTTACCGGAGAAGCCTGATCGAGGGGCAGTCTGCCCGGCTGATCTGCGGGTATGTGTACGCCAACGCAGGGGAAGGGGAATCCACCACAGACCTGGTATTCGGCGGCCACAACATCATCGCTGAGAACGGTACGGTACTGGCGGAGGCACCCCGGTTCCAGGGAGGGATCCTGACCACGGAGATTGATCTGGAACGCCTGATCGGGGAGCGGCGCAGGAACACCACCTTCCAGAACGCCAAGGAGCGGATCCTGCCCAGGATTCCCTTTGCCCTGGAACTTTCGGAGACAACCCTTACCAGAAGCTTTGCCTCCCGGCCTTTCGTGCCGTCTGAGGAGGGAGAGCGGAACCAGCGCTGTGAGGAGATCCTGACCATCCAGGCCAAGGGTCTGGAGAAGCGGCTGGCCCACACCCATGCAAGAAGCGCGGTGGTGGGGATCTCCGGCGGACTGGACTCCACCCTGGCCCTGCTGGTGACGGCCAAGGCTTTTGACGCCCTGGGGCTTGAGCGCAGCCAGATCGTAGCGGTGACCATGCCCTGTTTTGGCACCACAGACCGGACTTACCGCAACGCCTGCGAGATGGCCCGCAAACTGGGGGCTACCCTGCGGGAGGTGCCCATTGCGGCGTCAGTGGAGCAGCATTTCCGGGATATCGGACACGATCCGGAGGATCACAGCGTCACCTATGAGAATGCACAGGCCAGGGAGCGGACCCAGGTGCTGATGGATATCGCCAACGCAGACGGCGGCATGGTGGTTGGGACCGGGGACATGTCGGAGCTGGCTCTGGGATGGGCCACCTACAACGGAGATCACATGTCCATGTACGGGGTCAACGCCTCAGTGCCCAAGACGCTGGTGCGCCATCTGGTACATTATTATGCCGATACCTGCGGAGATCAGGTGCTAAAAGACGTGCTCTATGACGTGCTGGATACGCCGGTGAGCCCGGAGCTTCTGCCTCCCAAAGACGGGGAGATCGCCCAGAAGACCGAGGATCTGGTGGGACCTTACGAGTTGCATGATTTCTTCTTGTATTACTTCCTCCGGTTCGGATACAGCCCCAGGAAGATCTACCGCATTGCCCGGCTGGCCTTTGCGGGAGAGTATGAAGAGGAGACCATTTTAAAATGGCTCCGCACTTTCCTGCGCCGGTTCTTTACCCAGCAGTTCAAGCGGTCCTGCCTGCCGGACGGGCCCAAGGTGGGAACGGTGGCTCTGTCGCCCAGAGGAGACTGGCGGATGCCAAGCGACGCCTGCGTGGATCTGTGGCTTGCGGATCTGGAAGATCTGTAGAAATATAAGGAAAGGGAGCAAAAGAAGATGGAAGGAAAGAAAGAACAGGCAACAGAACGGTTTCAGAAGATGTACAACTGCTGTCAGGCGGTGGCCTGCACCTACTGTGAGGATCTGGGGATCAGGGAGCAGGATATGTTCCGCATGACAGAAGGGTTTGGCTCTGGGATCGGCGGGCTCAAAGACACCTGCGGGGCGGCCATGGGTATGTTCCTGACCCTGAGCCTGGCCAACAGCGCAGGGGATATGGAGGATCCCTATGCTACCAAGATGGATACCTACGCTAAGTTTCTGGAGGCGGCGGAAGTCTTCCAAAAAGAGCGTGGCTCGTTGTACTGCAGGGATCTGAAGACCGAGGACGGCCCCCAGCCGCTGGAGTGCTGCGTGCGCTGCGTGGAGACGGCGGCCCGGCTGACAGAAGAATATCTGGCGAAGATAGAAGAAGAGAAGAGATAAAAAAGAGGACAAGGCATTTGCCTTGTCCTCTTCATATCCATTTACAGTTTGATGTTCTTGAACAGGTCTCCCAGGCTGGTGCCGATGCTCTCGGACTTGGGGATCTCTACCTTTTCTTCCGGCTCTTCTTTCACTTCTTCCAGAGCCTTCATGCTCAGGCTGATCTTGCCGTCTTTGATCCCGATGACTTTCACCTTCACCTCGTCGCCTACGCTTAACACGTCCTTGGGGAGTTTCACCCGCTTCTGGCTGATCTGAGATACATGGACCAGACCGGACAGACCGTCCTCAAAACGAACGAAAGCGCCGTAGTTCTGGAGGCTCTCTACCTTGCCGGTAAGTACGGTGCCAACCTTCATGCCGGCGATCCGCTCTTCCCGCGCTTTCTTCTCTTTCTCCTTCAGGATTTCTCTTGCGGAGAGGACCAGACGGTTGTTGGCCTGATCCACTTCGATGACCTGGACCTCGATATCTTTCAGAAGATAGGTCTCCAGATTCTCGATATAGGATAAGGACAGCTTGGAAGCCGGGATGAATCCACGGATCCCTTCTACCATGGCGATGGCGCCGCCGTTTACGATCCCCTCTACCTTGACGGGAAGGACGGTTCCCTTCTCCAGGTAGGATTCCAGTACATTCCAGGGGTTGGCATCGTCGAAATGCTCCTCCAGGTCTGCCATGGTCTGAGGTTCTGTCTGGGCAGCGGCCTCAGCTACGGTGTCTTCCGCGACTTTTGTTTCTTCCTGCAATAATTCTTCGTTCATAATACTACATCCCTTCTTCGATTCGTGTCCATACGTTCTGTATGCTTCTACCAGTATAGCATAAAAGTGGCGGTTTGTTCAAAGAAAATCTGCAAAGCCGGGAAAAATATGGTTGACGAAACGGGGAAAAGATGGCAAGCTAAATGAAAGACATTAACGAGGGAGTAATCTTATGGGTAAAAAAGCAGGTAAAGTATATGTGGTAGGCCACAAGAATCCGGATACGGATTCTATTTGTTCGGCTATCGCGTACGCGGAATTAAAGAAGAAGATTACCGGGGAGGAATATACGGCAAGGCGGGCGGGCCCCATCAATGAGGAGACTCACTACGTGCTTGGCCGTTTCGGGGTGGAGCCCCCGGCCCTTCTGCAGAACGTGAAGCTTCAGGTGAAGGATATCGACATCCACAAGATCGAGGGCGTGGATCCCAACGTATCCATCAAGGACACCTGGGCCAAGATGAAGAAAGAGAATATCAAGACGGTGCCGGTGCTGAAGGAAGACGAACTGGTGGGTGTGATCTCCACGGGAGATATCGCCAATTCCTATATGGGTGTCTACGACAGCCGGATCCTGTCCCAGGCCAGGACCCAGTACCGGAATATCATCAAGACCTTGGACGGAAAGCTGATCACTGGCAATGAACATGGGTATTTTACCAAGGGGAAGGTGACCATCGGCGCTTCCAACCCGGATATGATGGAAGAGTTTATTGAGAAAGATGACCTGGTGATCCTGGGGAACCGCTATGAGGCCCAGGCCTGCGCGGTGGATATCGACGCCAGCTGCCTGGTGATCTGTCAGAATGCGGAGGTGCCGGAAGAGTTGATCCGCAAGGCAGAAGAGCAGAGCATTGTGATCATCCAGACGCCTCACGATACCTTTACTGCGGCCAGGCTTATCAACCAGAGCATCCCGGTGAAGCATTTCATGAGTAAGGGTCCTCTGACTACCTTCCGGATGAACGACTATGTGGAGGACATCAAGGATGTGATGACCAAGAAGAAATTCCGTGATTTCCCCATCCTGGACCGGCACGGACGGTTCAAGGGATTCATCTCCCGGCGCCGGTTCATGGATGTGAGCAAAAAGCGGGTGATCCTGGTGGACCACAATGAGAAGTCCCAGGCCATCGAGGGGATCGAAGAGGCGGAGATCATTGAGATCATCGACCATCACAGACTGGGCAATATTGAGACCATAGGGCCGGTGTTCTTCCGCAACCAGCCGGTGGGCTGTACGGCCACCATTGTCTGGCAGATGTATGAGGAGGCAGGGGTGAAGATCCCGCCGGTGACCGCAGGGCTTCTGTGCGCGGCCATTGTTTCCGATACTCTGTTATTTCGTTCTCCCACCTGTACGGCGCTGGATGAGAAAGCAGCCAAAAAGCTTTCCAAGATTGCGGAGGTCAATCTGGAAGAACTGGCCCGGGCCATGTTCAACGCAGGCAGCAGCCTTAAGGGCAAGTCGGCGGAGGAGATCTGTTTCCAGGATTTCAAGCAGTTTACCGTCAACGAGAGCGTATTTGGCGTAGGTCAGATCAACTCTATGAACCAGGAGGAACTCCAGGAGATGAAGAAGCTTTTGAAGGATTATCTGCCAAAGGCTATGGAGCAGAACAAGCTGCAGATGGTATACTTCATGCTGACGGACATCCTGGACGAATCCACGGAGCTTTTGTGCTGCGGCAAGGACGCCCGGGAGTACATACTGGATGCCTTTGACCTGCCTACCGATACGGGCAAGATCGTGTTAAAAGGCGTGGTGTCCCGGAAGAAGCAGCTGATCCCAGCTCTGGTGGCGGCGCTGCAGCAGTAGGAGGAGAGAGATTATGGGAAAACAAGTCTGGAAGCCGGGAAATATGCTCTATCCCCTGCCTGCGGTACTGGTGAGTACGGCGGACAAAAAAGGGGAGGACAACCTTCTGACGGTGGCCTGGACGGGAACGGTGTGCACCAATCCGGCCATGCTCTATATCTCTGTGCGGCCGGAGCGGTATTCCTATCATATGTTGAAAGAGAGCCGGGAGTTCGTGGTGAACCTGACCACGGAGCGGCTTAGCCGGGCCGCGGACTGGTGCGGTGTGCGCTCCGGCGCGGATGTGGATAAATGGAAGGAAATGAAGCTGACCCGGGGGAAGGCAAAGACTCTTGCCTATGCCCCTATCCTTGTGGAGAGCCCGGTGAACATTGAATGTAAAGTACGGGAGATCCTGGAGCTGGGATCCCACCACATGTTCCTGGCGGAGGTTTCCGCCGTCCAGGTGGAGGAGGAGTATCTTGCGGAGAGCGGCAAGTTCGAACTGAACCAAAGCGGCCTTATCACCTACTCCCACGGGGAATACTTTTGTATGGGAAAGCCTCTGGGAAGATTCGGGTGGAGTGTAAAGAAACGATAGTAATTTAAGAGGGAACCAGACGATCACGATCGCCCGGTTCCCTTTTTTTACTCTTTTTCCGGTTGTATGATTTAAGAAGTGGCCTGGTCCGGCAGGGGTTTGATCACCTTCCGGTAGATCCGCTTAAGAAGCAGAGTGGATAAGATCACCGATACGATCTCGGCGATGGGGATGGCCCACCATACCATGGAAAGGCCAAATACCGTGGCGAAGATATAGGCCACCGGAAGGATCACGATCAGCTGACGGGCAGCGGAGATGATCAGGCTGTAGACGCCATTTCCCAGAGCCTGGAAGATGGAGCCCACGATGATACAGTATCCGGCGAACAAGAAGCTTATGCTGATGATCTTGAGGGCCGGGACGCCGATGGAGAGCATGTTTTCTGAAGCACGGAAGAGTGTGCTTAAGAAAAATGCCGGGAAGATCTGGAATATGGCAAATCCAAGGATCATGATGCACACGGCGATCAGTACGCTCTTTCTGGCGGTCTCAATGATCCGGTGCTTATTCCTTGCCCCGTAGTTGTAGGCGATGATGGGGATCATTCCGTTGTTAAGGCCGAATACCGGCATGAAGATAAAGCTCTGGAGCTTGAAGTACACGCCGAATACCGCAGCTGCGGTGGAAGAGAACATCAGAAGGATCTTGTTCATGCCGAATGTCATGACAGAACCGATGGACTGCATGATGATGGACGGGATCCCTACCTTATAGATAAAGAGGATGGTCCGGCCGTGGGGGCGGAATCCCCTGGGGCTTAAAGAAATTTCTTTATTTTTAAAGTGGTTGAAGCAAAAGGACATGATCACAGCCACGATCTGCCCTACAACTGTGGCGATGGCAGCGCCGGCAACCTCCAGACGGGGAAAGCCAAAGAGACCGAAGATCATGATAGGGTCCAGGATGATATTGATGATGGCGCCGGTCCCCTGGGTGATCATATTGTAAAAAGTTCTTCCTGTGGACTGCAGAAGACGCTCGAAGGTGATCTGCAGGAAGATCCCTACAGAGAACAGGGTGATGATGGACATATACTGGACGCCGTACTCCAGGATCACCGGATTGTCTGTCTGAAGGGAGAAAAAGAGACGGGAGCCCACAAGTCCCAGCAGCGCGAAGACGATGCAGCTTACGATGGCCAGGAACACCCCGTTCCTTGCCGCATTGTTGGCGCCTTCAAAATTCCGTTCCCCCAGGTTCCGGGAGAGCAGGGCATTGATACCTACGCCGGTTCCGGAAGCCACGGCGATCATGAGAGACTGGACCGGGAATGCCAGAGAGACCGCGGTCAGGGCGTCCTCGCTTAACTGTGCTACGAACATACTGTCCACGATGTTGTAGAGGGCCTGCACCAGCATGGACAGCATCATAGGAAGGGACATGGTGACCAGAAGTCTGGTGACAGGCATGACCCCCATTTTATTTTCTTCCATTGGGAGCTGTTGTTCTTGTGTATTTGACATGATCGAACCTCCTCGTAAAAAGCCAAGGGCTATTATACCATTGGAAACAGGGGATTTCAATGGCATTTCATAGGATTTTCTTTTCCTTCATAGGATAGGAGTGACAAGGGGAATGGAAGGGAGCTGGACTGAAAATGTCGGGAAAGCTGGAGGGGATCTGGATGTTTGCCTGGCTGGTCTTTCTCGCGCTGGCAGTGGGGGCGCCTGGCGGGAAGGAAGGAGTCCCGGTAAGCGGGGAGGCGGTCCGGGAGGAAGGGGTTTCCGAGCCGGGACCCAGGATCGCCCTTACCTTCGACGACGGGCCGGGACCTTATACGGAGCGTCTCCTGGATGGGCTGAAGGAGCGGGGGGTGAAAGCTTCCTTTTTCCTGATCGGCAGATCTGTGAAAGAATACCCGGAGGCGGTAAAACGGATGGAGGAAGAGGGACATCTGATCGGGAATCACACCTACAGCCATGTGAAGCTGAAAGGCCTTTCCCCGGAGGAAACCAGAAGAGAGATCCAGAAGACAGATGAGGCGGTGTATGAGATCACGGGAAAGCATGTGGCCTATCTCAGGCCGCCTTTTGGCGAATGGGAGGAGGATCTGGAGCTTACCTATCCGGTGCTCCCGGTGATGTGGACGGTGGATCCTCTGGACTGGACCACAGAAAATGTAGAGGAAATTGTGGATCGGGTAGTGACGCAGGCCGGGGAAAATGATATGATTCTATTGCATGACTGTTATGACTCTTCTGTGGAGGCGGCCCTGCAGATCGTGGACCGGCTTCTGGCGGAAGGGTTTGATTTTGTAAGAGTGGATGAACTGCTGATCCCATAGAGAAGAGGAGAAGAGAATGGAAGAAGTATTTTCCAGAACAGAACAACTGCTGGGAAGGGAGAAGTTCCAGAAGCTTCGCCGGTGCCATGTGATGGTGCTGGGGGCAGGAGGCGTGGGGTCTCACTGTATGGAAGCCCTGGCAAGGGCCGGGGTGGGGAGGCTGACTCTGGTGGACAGCGACCGGGTGGCTCCTTCCAATATCAATCGCCAGTCCATCGCCCTTCTAAGTACGGTAGGGCGCTACAAGACGGAAGTGATGAAGGAGAAGATCCGGGACATTTGCCCGGATACTCAGGTGGAGTGCCGGGAGACCTTCGTGCTGCCGGACAATGTAGACACTCTCTTTGGAGAACGGCCGGATTATATTGTGGACGCCATTGACACCGTGTCCGCCAAGATCGCGGTGGCGGAGAAGGCCAGGGAGTATAAGATCCCTCTGATCAGCAGTATGGGAACCGGTAATAAGCTGCACGGGGAGCTGTTTCAGATCGGGGATCTCAGTGAGACTTCCGTGTGCCCTCTGTGCCGGGTGATGCGAAGAGAACTGAAGAAACGGGGGATCGAACATCTGAAGGTGCTTTATTCCACAGAGAAGCCCATCCCTCCCCAGACGCCGGAGAAGGGGGAGGATGAGGATGAGGGGAAACGGCTGCCTCCGGGAAGCATTTCTTTTGTGCCGCCGGTGGCGGGGCTTCTGATCGCGGGCGAAGTGGTCCGGGATCTTCTGGAACTGTGAGAAATGGAGGAAGAGACAAGATGGATCTGTTTGAATATGCCAGAGAAAAGAGTCAGGAGCGGGAGGCGCCCCTGGCGTCCCGGCTGCGGCCTGCCACCCTGGAGGAGATGGTGGGGCAGCAGCATATTATAGGAAAGGATAAATTACTGTACCGGGCCATCAAGGCGGACAAGCTAAGCTCCGTCATTTTCTACGGCCCGCCGGGCACCGGAAAGACCACCCTTGCCCGGGTGATCGCCAACACCACCAGCGCGGAGTTTACCCAGATCAACGCCACGGTGGCGGGGAAGAAGGACATGGAGGCGGTGGTAGAGAAGGCGAAGGAGACCCTTGGCATGTACCAGCGTAAGACCATCCTATTTGTAGATGAGATCCACAGGTTCAACAAGGGGCAGCAGGATTATCTGCTCCCTTTTGTGGAGGACGGGACCATCATCCTTATCGGCGCCACCACGGAGAATCCCTATTTTGAGGTGAACGGGGCGCTGCTGTCCCGGTCGGTGATCTTCGAACTATATCCCCTGAGCAGGGAGGATGTAAGGGAGCTGATCCTCCGGGCGGTCTATGACGAGAAAAAGGGGATGGGAGGCTACGGCGCCCAGATCGACGAGGAGACAGTGGAATTCCTGGCGGACCTGGCAGGCGGGGACGCAAGGAATGCCCTGAACGCAGTGGAACTGGCGGTTCTAACCACCACGCCCTCGGCGGACGGGAAGATCCATATCACCCTGGATGTGGCTTCAGAATGTATCCAGAAGCGGGTGGTGCGCTATGACAAGGGCGGGGATGAGCATTACGACACCATTTCTGCGTTTATCAAGAGCATGCGGGGGTCAGACCCGGACGCGGCAGTCTACTATCTGGCGAAAATGCTCTATGCCGGGGAGGATATCAAGTTCATCGCCCGGCGGATCATGATCTGCGCTTCTGAGGATGTGGGGAACGCAGATCCCCAGGCATTGTCCGTGGCGGTGGCGGCAGCCCAGGCCGTGGAGCGGGTGGGGATGCCGGAGGCCCAGATCATCCTTTCCCAGGCGGTGCTCTATGTGGCCACGGCGCCCAAGAGTAATTCCGCGGTCAACGCCATCAGCGCGGCCATGGAAAATGTGAGGAATTATAAGACTACGGTGCCGGCTCATTTGCGGGACGGCCATTATCAGGGGGCGAAGAAGCTGGGGCGGAGCACCGGGTACCAGTACGCCCATGACTATCCTCATCACTATGTACGCCAGCAGTACCTGCCGGACGAGATCCTGGGGACAAGGTTTTATGAGCCTGGGGACAATGGGAAAGAAAAAGAGATCCAGGCATGGATGGAATTTTTAAAGGGGGAGTGATCTCCCCCCTTTTGTTTTCTGTTATTTATTTTCCAGGATCCGCCCGTCGATGCCGATGGTCACCACCTGCCAGGGGATGAACCGTCCGCTGGCTTTCAGGGCCTGGGTTGCGGCATGTTCAAGACCGCTGCAGCAGGGGACTTCCATGCGCACGATGGTAAGGCTTTTGATAGAGTTCTGGCGCAGGATCTGGGTCAGCTTCTCCGTGTAGTCCACGGCGTCCAGCTTGGGACAACCGATAAGGGTGACCCGCCCGCGGATGAAATCCTGATGGAAGCTTGCGTAGGCGTAAGCGGTACAGTCCGCGGCGATGAGAAGATGAGCCTGGTCAAAATAAGGCGCGGTAAGGGGCGCCAGCTTGATCTGCACCGGCCACTGGGAGAGCTGGCTTTCCTGAGGTGCTTTGGCCTGGTGGGAGAGCTGGCTTTCCCGGGATACTTTGCCCTGTGCGGCCAGATGTTTCTGCACGGCTTCATAATCGTAGGCTGCCGCCTCCCGGTCTTCAAAGGTGATGGCGCCGGTGGGGCAGGCGGGAAGGCAGTCGCCCAGGCCGTCGCAGTAGTCGTCCCGGATGAGAGCGGCCTTGCCGTCCACCATCTGGATGGCGCCTTCGTGGCAGGCGTTGGCGCAGGCGCCGCAGCCGTTACATTTCTCCTGGTCTATATGGATGATTTTTCGGATCATATGAGATTCCTCCTTCTGTGTTTTTGACTTTCTGGGGAAAGAATACTACAATGAAAAGAAAAAGGATGTTGGATTTCCAACAAAAAGGAGAAAAATGAAAAATCCGTGGGAGAATTGCTTTTTGTTTCATCAGATCGGGGAAGAAGAGAGGAAAAAGCTTCTGGCCTGCATGGACGGCAGGGAAACCGTGTGGGAGAAGGGGCAGATCCTTCTTGGGGAAGAAGAGCCGGCGGACCACCTGGGCATTGTATTGGAAGGAAGTCTCCAGGTAGTCGAGGAGGATATATGGGGCAACCGGGGGATCCTGGAGCAGGTGGGCGAGGGCGAGCTCTATGGAGCTGCATTTGCCTGCGCGGGGATCCAAAAGAGTCCAGTCAGCGTGGTGGCGGCGAAGAAAAGCCGCGTTCTGAGGATCCAGATGGAGAAGCTGATGCAGGTCTGTCCCAACAGCTGCCCGGCCCATCAGCAGATGATCCGCAATCTGGTGTATCTACTGGCCAGAAAGAATGTGGCGCTCAATGAAAAAATCAAACACATTTCCCGGCGGACCACCCGGGAGAAGCTGCTGGCCTACCTGGCAGATCAGGCAAAGAAGGCGGGAAAGAAGGATTTCTCCATCCCCTTTGACCGGCAGGAGCTGGCAGATTACCTGTGCGTGGACCGCAGCGCCATGTCGGCGGAGCTTGGGAAACTGAAGCGGGAAGGGAAGATTGATCTCTGGAAAAATGAGTTCCGGCTGCTGTCTTGAGTTTTCGCCGGCCAGAGGGTATAATGAGGACTAGAGTATAGAAAGAATACCAGGAGGGAACTATCATGAAGATCTATGATTCTGTAAACAAAACCGAGGTAGAAGTAGACGGCACCAAGGGCCTGATCCAGCTGATGAAGGACGGCCGCCAGGTGGACCTGTACCTGAAGGAGAAGAAAAGCGACGAGGACGGTTACATGAGCTGGGATGTGGAGCACTGGTCCAGCGTAGACGGCAAGCGCTTCATCCGCTGCTATTCCCTGGAAGGAAGAGTTTTAAGCGAGTCCACCGGCCATAACATCTATGACCTGGAGAACGACTTCAAGCCGGAAGAGGCAGAAAAAGTAGAGTTAAGCTAATCCATTTGGGAATGCGATGCCCTGTACCCATGCATTTGGGTACAGGGCATTTTGCATTTAGGTACAGGGCAAAAGTCAATTTAGGACGTAGTAAAATGTAAAAAGGCTACGTCCTAAATTGAAAAATTTTCTAGAAATACTGTTGACAAACAAAAAGGGGAGTGCTAAATTAATAGTCGGAAGGAATTAGCACTCGAAAGTAATGAGTGCTAACAGACCAAAAACCTGAGAGGAGGAAGCCGTGATGGTAGCAGAACAGGGCCTGAGTGAACGGAAGCTTAAGATTCTTCACGCGATCATCCAGACTTACCTGGAGACAGGCGAGCCGGTAGGTTCCCGGACCATTTCCAAATATACGGATATGAATTTAAGTTCCGCTACGATCCGCAATGAGATGGCGGACCTGGAAGAGATGGGCTACATCATCCAGCCCCACACATCGGCGGGACGGATTCCTTCGGATAAGGGCTACCGATTATATGTAGATATGTTGATGGAGCAGAAGGAGCAGGAGCTCAATGAGCTGCAGGAGCAGATGCTGGATAAGGCAGACAAGATGGAACAGCTCCTGAAGCAGGCGGCAAAGGTTCTTGCCAGCAGCACCAACTATGCCACCATGGTCTCCACCCCCATGAACAGCGCCAACAAGCTGAAGTTCATTCAGCTTTCCATGGTAGATCCGGAACAGGTGATCGCAGTGATCGTGCTGGGAGGCAATGTGATCAAGAACAAGATCATCCCCATCGAGGAGCCGATCAGCAATGAGAATCTGCTGAAACTGAACATGCTTTTGAACACCACGCTGAACGGGATGGCCATCGAGGAGATCAACCTGGGGCTGATCGCCAGGCTGAAAGAGCAGGCCGGGATCCACAGCGAGGTGATCGGAAATGTGCTGGACGCCGTGGCGGACGCCATTCAGATCGATGAGGATATGCAGATCTACACCAGCGGCGCCACCAACATTTTCAAATATCCGGAGCTCAGCGACAAGCAGAGCGCGCAGGAGATCATCAGCGCCTTCGAGGAGAAGCAGCAGCTGACGGAACTTGTGACCCAGACCCTGTCCCGGGAGGACAACACAGGGATCCAGGTCTACATCGGCGATGAGACGCCGGTACAGACCATGAAGGACTGCAGTGTGGTCACCGCCACTTATGAATTGGGCGAGGGGATGAAGGGAACCATAGGTATCATCGGACCCAAGCGAATGGATTACGAGCATGTGCTGCGGTCCATGAAGCGCCTGCAAAATGAGCTGGATCAGATGTTTCACAAGAAAGAATAGGAAAGGTGGAATGACCCTTGGAAAATAAGCAGGAGAAAAGCCAGGAAGAAATGGTGAAGGAAGCTGTGGAGGAGGCGAAGGCCAAAGCCCAGGAGGCAGAGGAAGCCAAAGCCGACGCCGCCGGGGAAGCAACAGAAAAGGAAGAAAACGTTTCCAAAGAAGAGGATTCCAAAGAAGAAACCTCTGAGGGGACGGAAGGAAAAGAAGAAAGCGAAGACTCATCCGGTAAGAAACTGTTTGGCAAGAAGAACAAGAAAGACAAGAAGGATGAGAAGATCGAAGAACTGACGGATAAGCTTACCCGCCAGATGGCTGAGTTTGATAACTTCCGCAAGCGTACAGAGAAGGAGAAATCCCAGATGTACGAGATAGGCGCGAAAGATATCATAGATAAGATCCTCCCCATCGTCGACAACTTCGAGAGAGGTCTGGGGGCGGTGACGGAAGAGAAAAAAGAAGATCCCTTTGTACAGGGAATGGAGAAGGTGTATAAGCAGTTAATGACAACACTGGACGGGATTGGAGTCAAACCCATCGAAGCGGTGGGCAAGGAGTTTAATCCGGATTTCCACAACGCAGTGATGCATGTGGAGGATGAGGAGCTTGGCGAGAACATTATCGCAGAAGAGTTCCAGAAAGGTTATATGTACCATGATTCTGTGGTGAGACACAGCATGGTAAAGGTAGCAAACTAAGATTGAAATCATAAATTAGGAGGAAGAGCATTATGGGCAAGATCATTGGAATTGACTTGGGAACAACAAACAGCTGTGTAGCCGTAATGGAAGGCGGACAGCCTACCGTTATCGCCAATACCGAAGGCGCCAGGACTACACCGTCTGTAGTTGCATTTACAAAAACAGGAGAGCGTCTGGTAGGAGAGCCTGCGAAACGTCAGGCAGTCACCAACGCGGAGAGGACCATTTCTTCTATTAAGAGAGAGATGGGTTCCGATTACAGAGTTACCATCGACGGAAAGAAATATTCTCCACAGGAGATTTCCGCGATGATCCTTCAGAAGCTGAAAGCGGATGCGGAAGGCTATCTGGGAGAGAAAGTGACAGAGGCGGTTATCACCGTTCCTGCCTACTTCAACGACGCGCAGCGTCAGGCGACCAAGGACGCCGGCAAGATCGCGGGCCTGGATGTAAAACGTATCATCAACGAGCCTACAGCGGCGGCCCTGGCTTATGGCCTGGACAATGAGAAAGAACAGAAGATCATGGTTTACGACCTGGGCGGCGGTACTTTTGATGTGTCTATCATCGAGATCGGCGACGGCGTTATCGAGGTTCTGTCCACAGCCGGAAACAACCGTCTGGGCGGCGATGACTTCGACCAGAAGATCACCGATTACATGATCGCTGAATTCAAGAAACAGGAAGGAGTGGACCTGTCCACCGACAAGATGGCCCTTCAGAGACTGAAGGAAGCTGCGGAGAAGGCAAAGAAAGAGTTGTCTTCCGCAACCACCACCAACATCAACCTTCCATTTATCACTGCTACGTCAGAAGGACCGAAGCATTTCGACATGAACCTGACGAGAGCGAAATTTGATGAACTGACCCACGATCTGGTAGAGAAGACTTCTGAGCCGGTGACCCGCGCGCTTTCCGACGCAGGGATCACAGCTTCCGAGCTTGGCCAGGTACTTCTGGTAGGCGGATCTACCCGTATCCCGGCGGTTCAGGAGGAAGTAAAACGTCTGACCGGCAAAGAGCCCAGCAAGTCTCTGAACCCGGATGAGTGTGTTGCTCTGGGAGCTTCTGTACAGGGCGGCAAGCTGGCAGGAGACGCCGGCGCAGGGGATGTGCTCCTTCTGGATGTTACTCCATTGTCTCTGTCCATTGAGACCATGGGCGGCGTAGCTACCAGACTGATCGAGCGGAACACCACCATCCCGACCAAGAAGAGCCAGATCTTCTCTACAGCGGCGGATAATCAGACCGCGGTAGATATCAACGTGGTACAGGGCGAACGGCAGTTTGCAAGAGACAACAAGTCTCTGGGCCAGTTCCGTCTGGATGGAATCCCGCCGGCTCCCCGTGGAGTACCGCAGATCGAGGTTACCTTCGATATCGACGCCAACGGTATCGTAAATGTTTCCGCCAAGGATCTGGGAACGGGCAAAGAGCAGCATATCACCATCACTGCCGGCTCCAATATGTCCGATGACGAGATCAACAAGGCAGTGAAAGAGGCGGCTGAGTTCGAGGCCCAGGACAAGAAGCGTAAAGAGGGCATTGACGCGAAGAACGACGCAGACGCGCTGGTATTCCAGACTGAAAAGGCGCTGGGCGAAGTGGGCGACAAGATCGACGCCGCAGACAAAGCTTCTGTAGAGGCAGACTGCAAGGCCCTGAAGGATATCCTGGAGAATGTGAACATGGAGAGCATGACCGATGATCAGGTTGCCCAGATCAAGGCCGGCAAGGAGAAACTGATGGAGAGCGCCCAGAAACTGTTCACCAAGATGTATGAGCAGGCAGGCGCGGCAGCAGGCGCACAGGGAGCAGGCCCCAATCCGGGAGCAGGATCCACTCAGGGCGCAGGCCCGGCTCCGGAAGGATTCCAGGGAGATGACGTAGTAGACGGAGATTATAAAGAAGTCTAAGAGCTGTAAAAGCACGGACGATTCCGGGGAACCGGCGGGAAGTCCCTAGGGGCGCCTGCCGGAGTCTCCGGAATTTCCTTGTGTAAAAGGTTCTTGGCCAGGAGAAAGGAACAGTTGCGATGGCGGAAGCAAAGAGAGATTACTATGAAGTCCTTGGCGTCAGCAGAGACGCGGATGAGGCGACATTAAAGAAAGCATATCGTCAGGTCGCGAAGAAGTACCATCCAGATATGAATCCGGGAGACGCGGAGGCGGAGCGGAAGTTTAAAGAAGCTTCCGAGGCCTACGCAATCCTCAGCGATCCGGAGAAGCGGCGCCAGTACGATCAGTTCGGTCACGCCGCCTTTGAAGGAGGAGCCGGAGGCGCCGGCGGATTCGGAGGGTTCGATTTCAGCGGTGCGGATTTCAGCGACATTTTCGGCGATATTTTCGGTGATCTGTTTGGCGGCGGGAGAAGAGGCCGCGCCAGCCAGGGACCGATGAAGGGGATGAACATCCGCAAGAGCGTGCGGATCACCTTCGAAGAGGCAGTGTTTGGCTGCGAGAAAGAGCTGGACGTTGTCCTTAAAGATCCCTGCCCCAAGTGCGGCGGCACCGGAGCAAAACCGGGGACTTCTCCGGTTACCTGTCCAAAATGCGGCGGCAAAGGCCAGGTGGTCTTCACACAGCAGTCCTTCTTTGGAACAGTTCAGAATGTACAGACTTGTCCGGACTGCCACGGCACCGGCAAGATCATCAAAGAGAAATGTCCGGACTGCGGCGGCACCGGATATGTATCCAACCGGAAGACCATTTCCGTATCCATCCCGGCAGGGATCGACAACGGCCAGAGTGTGCGCATCCGGGAGAAAGGCGAGCCGGGTGTGAACGGCGGGCCGAGAGGGGATCTTCTGGTAGAAGTTTCCGTGTCCAGACATCCCATTTTCCAGCGCCAGGATATGCACATCTTTTCCACCGTGCCAATCTCCTTCGCCCAGGCGGCTCTGGGAGCAGATATCCGGATCAAGACGGTGGACGGCGAGGTGCTTTATACCGTGAAGCCAGGAACCAAGACCGACACCAAAGTGCGGCTGAAAGGAAAAGGCGTTCCTTCCGTGCGTAATCCTCAAGTGCGGGGCGACCACTATGTGACCCTGGTGATCCAGACGCCGGAGCGGCTGAGCCCGGAGGCCAAAGAGGCCTTACGCCGGTTTGATGAACTCTCCGGCAACACCCTTGGGACGCCGGCGGAGGGAAAAAGCGAAACAGGCGCCAAGGCCGGCAAGAAGAAAAAAGGCTTCATGGATAAGATGAAAGAAGTACTAGATGATTGATTTTTTTTCAAGTGGGGACGTGGTATTTTTGAAAATACCACGTCCCAGATTGAAAATACCCTGTCCCTTTTTATCTATAGAAAATATCTATAATCATATCAAGATTATCAATTTCCGTTCTTTTTCCAGTAGTGCTAACATTATTACGTGCATAAAAGGCCGAGAAACGGCAGATAAGTGAGGTTTTTTATGAATTACGTAGGAATTGACATTGGTTCTACAGCCTCCAAGGTTGTGGCAAGAGGGGAGACCCAGATGGAGTTTGTGCTGCCCACCGGGTGGAACAGCAAGGAGACTACCCGTATCATCCAGGAGCGTCTGAAGGAGCATAACGTGGACGTGCTGGATGAGACCACTAAAGTGGTAGCCACTGGCTATGGCCGGATCGCCGTGGATTTTGCGGACTATGTGATCACGGAGATCACCTGCCATGCCCGGGGAGGAAGAGAGCTGGGCAGCGACAACTGCGGCATCATCGATGTGGGCGGCCAGGACACCAAGGTGATCCTGGTACAGAACGGAATGGTGCATGACTTCCTGATGAATGACAAGTGTTCTGCGGGAACCGGGAAATTTCTGGAGGTTATGGCCAACCGGCTGGGCGTGACCTTGCAGGAGCTTTTCGATCTGGCGGCGGCGGGGGAAGTTCTCCCCATCAGTTCTCTGTGTACGGTGTTTGCAGAGTCCGAGGTGATCAATTACATCGGCGAAGGCCGGAAACGGGAAGATATCGCCGCAGGCGTGGTGGATTCAGTGGCGGCCAAGGTGGCCCAGCTTGCTCAGCGCAAGAATCTTCCGGAACAGGTGATCCTGACCGGGGGATTGAGCCACAGCCGGTATTTCACCCGGATCCTGTCCGCCAAGATGGACCAGACGGTGACTCCAACCGATTACGGCAGGTATGCGGGAGCACTGGGAGCGGCCCTTCTGGCGGAAGAAAAGTCAAAGAAGAAAAAGCATTAAGAGGAAAAGATAAGAAAGAGGTGCGGTTATGGAACTGGTAAAAGATTTGCCCGAGGTATTTGAAGAATTTGCAGAGCAGAGGAAGAATTCCTTCCTGGGGATCAAGAAGATCAAAGAGCAGGGGATGCCGGTCATCGGCTCTTACTGTACATATTTTCCACAGGAGATCGCCCTGGCGATGGGGGCGGCAAGCGTGAGCCTGTGCTCCACTTCCGATGAGACTATCGCAGACGCAGAGCGGGAGCTGCCCAAGAATTTATGTCCTCTGATCAAGTCCAGTTATGGATTTGCCCGGACGGACAAATGTCCCTTCTTCTATTTCTCCGACGTGGTAGTGGGAGAGACTACCTGCGACGGGAAGAAGAAAATGTACGAGTATATGGCGCAGTTTAAGGACGTGTATATCATGGAACTGCCCAACACCCAGCGGGAGGACGCGCTGAAGCTGTGGAGAAATGAGATCATCCGGTTCAAAGAATATCTGGAGAAGAAGTTCAACGTGACCATTACGGAGGATGATATCCGCAGAGCCATCAAGATCAACAACGCAGGCAGACGGTCCCTGAAGCGTCTCTACGAGGTGATGAAAAACGATCCTGCGCCCATTACCGGACAGGAACTTTTCAAAGTTCTCTACGGCAGCACCTTCAAGTTCAACCGGGAAGAGATCCCGGCAGAGGTAGACGCCCTGGTGGATAAGATCGAGAAAGAGTACGCAGAAGGGAAAATGCAGGAGAAGAAGCCCAGGATCCTGATCACCGGATGTCCCATCGGCGGCGCCACGGAGAAGGTGATCCGGGCCGTAGAGGACAACGGCGGTATCGTGGTTACCTATGAGAGCTGCTCCGGCGCCAAATCCATCGATAAGCTGGTAGATGAGGACAATCCGGACGTATATGACGCACTGGCCCGCAGATATCTGAATATCGGCTGCTCCGTCATGACGCCCAACCCCAACCGGCTGGAGCTTCTGGGCCGCCTGATCGACGAGTATAATGTAGAAGGCGTGGTAGAGATGACCCTGCAGGCCTGCCATACCTATAACGTAGAAGCTTTTGGAATCCGGAAATTCGTAAACGAAGAGAAAGGAATCCCCTACATCAATGTAGAGACCGATTACTCTCAGGCGGACATCGGTCAGCTGAACACCCGGATCGCGGCGTTCATCGAGATGTTGTAAGAATTGTAAGAAAAACTTCGAAAAGGGACAGGGTATTTTCAATCTGGGACGTGGTATTTTTAAAAATACCACGTCCCTACTTGGTTATTTCCCGTAAATTTGGTACTATTTAAACAGGTAAAAGTAAGGGTAATATTCTGAAAATTATATGAAAGGGGAGTCGGC
This sequence comes from Massilistercora timonensis, assembly GCF_048354975.1. Lineage (NCBI taxonomy): Bacteria > Bacillati > Bacillota > Clostridia > Eubacteriales > Massilistercora > Massilistercora timonensis. The sequence continues at coordinate 26,589 of NZ_DBGCJQ010000070.1, forward strand.
TATGTCTGATGAACTTACCACTGCCAGTCTGTTTGGAACGCAGATCCAGCACATGGAGCCGCTGGACCGGGTGAACGGCTTTGATGTGCGGCCGGGCTTCTATATGTTCCTTGGAGCCACGCCTATTCCGAGAGGGGTGAACTTCACAGTCCAGTCCAAGGGGGCCACATCCTGCGAACTTCTTCTCTATCACCGGAAGGAGACCGAGCCATACGCGGTGCTGCCTTTCCCGGAGAACTACCGGATCGGGGACGTGTACTCCATGATCGTGTTTGGCCTGAATGTGGAGGAGTTTGAGTATGCCTACCGGCTGGACGGTCCCTGGGATCCCGGGAAGGGGCTGTTGTTCAACAGGGAACATGTACTTCTGGATCCCTATGCCAGGGCGGTCACCGGCCAGAGTGTGTGGGGCCGGAAGGTGAGTGAGCAGGGCTACCGGGCCCGGGTGGTGCGCAATAATTTCTACTGGGGCACGGAGAGTCAGCCCAAGATCCCTATGGAGGAGCTGATCATCTATGAAATGCATGTGAGGGGCTTTACCAAGATGGCCGGGGACGTGGAAGCGCAGGGAACCTTCCGGGGGATTGAAGAGAAGATCCCCTACCTGAAGGATCTGGGGATCAACGCCATTGAACTTATGCCGATCTTCGAGTTTGACGAGCTCAGCGGCCGCCGGGAGGTGGACGGGCGGGAACTGGTCAACTACTGGGGCTACAACACGGTGGGATTTTTCGCTCCCAACACCAGCTATGCATCTGCGGTGGAGTATAACCGGGAAGGAATGGAGTTCAAGCAGCTGGTGAAGTCGCTTCATGAAAATGGCATCGAAGTGATCCTGGACGTGGTCTTCAACCACACGGCGGAGGGCAACGAGGACGGTCCTTTCATCTCGTTTAAAGGCTTTGACAATAACATTTACTATCTTCTGACTCCCGACGGCTACTATTATAATTTCAGCGGCTGCGGGAATACCATGAACTGCAATCATCCGGTGGTGCAGCAGCTGATCCTGGACTGCCTGCGCTACTGGGTCACCACCTACCGGGTGGACGGCTTCCGGTTTGACCTGGCCTCCATCCTTGGGAGAAATGAGGACGGCTCGCCCATGCAGAATCCGCCTCTTTTAAGGGCAATCGCCCAGGATCCCATCCTGGGGGACACCAAGCTGATTGCAGAGGCCTGGGACGCGGGCGGCCTCTATCAGGTGGGAAATTTCCCGGCCTTCCGGCGCTGGAGCGAATGGAACGGCCGGTACCGGGACGATGTAAGAGAATTCCTAAAAGGGGGCCTGTGGGCGGCTTCCGCCGCGGCACAGCGGATCATCGGCTCCCCGGATATCTACGACACCAACATCCGGGGGAAGGACGCTTCCGTCAATTTCCTTACCTGTCACGACGGCTTCACCTTGTATGATCTCTATTCCTACAATGAGAAGCACAACGAGGCCAACGGCTGGGGGAATACCGACGGAGCCAGCGATAACCGCAGCTGGAACTGTGGGGCGGAGGGGGAGACGAAAGATCCTCAGGTAAATGCGCTTCGCCGGCGGATGATCAAGAATGCCTGCGCAGTGCTGCTGACCAGCCGGGGAACGCCTATGTTCCTTGCCGGAGATGAGTTTGGCAACACCCAGTTTGGCAACAACAACGCCTACTGCCAGGACAACGAGATCTCCTGGCTTAACTGGGGTAATCTGGAGAAATATCGGGATATCCACGATTTCTTCCGCTACCTGATCCGGTTTCGGAAAATGCATCCGGCCATCGCAGGATCCTGCAAGGAAGCCCGCTGCGGCCTGCCGGAAGTGAGCCTTCATTCCCGGAAAGCCTGGGAGGCAGACTACGGAGACCAGGCAGGGCTGGTGGCAGCCATGTTTGCAGGATTTGACGAAAAGCAGGGGAAAGATGACATCGTCTATGTGGGCGTGAACGCCTTCTGGGAGGCAGTGACCTGTGAGCTTCCGGCCCTGCCGGAGGGCTTTCACTGGAAGGTAGCGGTAAATACAGGAGCAGAGGGGAGCGGCTGTTATCAGGAGCCGGCCCAGATCGGGGGGACAGAGTTCTTGTTCGGGCCCCGCTCTGTGGCGGTGCTCACCGGCGAACCCCTGGAATCATAGAAAAGGAGTGAGTTTTATATGCAGAGTTTTACACAGTATACCCCAACGGAGATCGTGTTTGGCAGGGGCGCCCAGAAGGAAGCCGGGAAACTTACGAAGAAGTGGGGCGGTTCCCGGGTGCTGCTGGTCTACGGCGGAGGAAGCGCGGTGCGCAGCGGCCTTTTGCAGGAGATCAAAGAAGAGTTGGATCGAGAAGGCATTGCCTGTGAGGAGCTGGGAGGGGTACAGCCCAATCCCCGTCTGGCCCTGGCAAGGGAAGGAGTGGAGAAGGCCATTGCCTTCCAGGCGGATCTCATCCTGGCGGTGGGAGGAGGCAGTGTCATCGACACGGCCAAGGCAGTGGCGGCAGGCGCCTATGTGCCGGGAACAGACATCTGGGACATCTGGATGGGCAAGGCGCCTCTTACAGGCGCTCTGCCGGTGGGAGCGGTGCTGACCATCTCCGCGGCAGGGAGCGAGACCAGCGATTCTGCTGTGCTCACCAACAAAGAAACGGGGAAAAAGGCAGGGGTAAACAGCGATCTGATCCGGCCCAGATTCGCCCTGATGAACCCGGAACTGACCTACAGTCTGCCCAAATACCAGCTGTGCTGCGGGATCACCGATATCCTGATGCACACTCTGGAGCGGTATTTTACCCCGGTTGCGGGAAATGAACTGACAGACGAGATCGCGGAAGGCCTGATGAGAACTGTGATCCGCAACGGGAGAAAAGCATTTGCGGACCAGACGGACTATGAAGCCATGAGCGAGCTGATGTGGTGCGGAAGCCTGTCCCACAACGGCCTGACAGGTCTGGGACGGCCCAAGGACTTTGCCTGCCACAAGCTGGGCCATGAGATCGGCGGCCATTTTGACGAGGCCCACGGGGCGACCCTGTCCGCAGTGTGGGGAAGCTGGGCCAGATACGTCTATCAGCTGGATGTTCCCAGATTTGCCCGGTACGGCCGCAAGGTCTGGGGCATTGAGGAAGAGGAGGACGGGAAGGCGGCCGTGATGGCCATCGAAGCCACGGAAGCCTTCTTCCGGGAGATCCAGATGCCGGTATCCATAGGAGAACTCTCCATGGGCGTGCAGCCGGAAGAAGTTTTAAGAGAGCTGGCGGACAGCGCCACCAAAGGGGATACGGTGAAGCTTGGCTGCTTTAAAAAGCTGGGAGCCAGAGAGATGTATGAAATCTATCAGGCGGCAAATCATTAAGAAGAAAGGACAAAAAAGCAATGATCTTACTTGGAAAAGACGAAATTGAACAGCTGGTGGACCGGGACGAGATGATGGACGAGATCGAGCGGGCCTACCAGATCATCCGGTCGGGAGATTACTATGTGCCAAACCGGCCTTCGGTGGAGCATGACAATAAGACGCTGATGTATATGCCCTGCTACACCAAAGAGGCCATCGGCACCAAGATCCTTACCATTTTCCCGGACAACGCGAAACTGGGGCTGCCTTCCATCGACGGGGTGGTGCTGTTAAATGATCCGGTGACCGGAGCGCCTCAGGCGATCCTGGACGGACAGGCGGTGACTGCCTGGCGCACCGGGGCGGTAGGCGGCGTGGGAGTCCGCCATCTCTCCCGGAAGGACTGCCATACGGTGGGAATCGTAGGCGCCGGCGTGCAGGGATTCTATCAGGCGCTCTACGCCTGCGCGGCCCGGGATATCCATACCGTTTATCTCTACAGCCACAGTGGAAGGGACCTGACGGAATACGGGAAGAGATTGGAAAAAGCGGTTGCGGACCCCAGGGTAAAGGTAGTACAATGTAGTACAGCGGAAGAATTAGCGGCGAAAAGTGATATAATCTGTACCACCACCAGTTCCGCCACGCCAGTACTCCCCAACGACCGGGAGCTTCTGCGAGGGAAATGTATCATCGCCATCGGCTCCTACACTCCGGATATGCGGGAGATCCCGGACGCCATCTGGGATCTGGTGGACCGGGTCTATGTGGAACTGCCCTATGCCTGTGAGGAGAGCGGAGACTTAAGCCAGCCTCTGGCAGAAGGCCGCTTAAAGATGGACCAGGTGGTGCTGATGAGTGATTTCCTGGCGTCGGGAGAGCCGGTGGAAGAAGCCGCCAAAGGGACCACATATTTCAAATCAGTTGGAATGGGGCTCTTTGATATCTGTATCGCGCAAAAATTATTACAATCAGCAAAGGAGAGGTAGAATATGAAAGTAGTAGCTACAAAGAACGCTCCGGCGGCGCTGGGGCCATATTCACAGGGATATGTACACGGAGGCATCTTCTACAGCGCAGGACAGCTGGGGCTTGACCCGGTATCTGGCGAACTGGCGGAAGGGATCGAGGGCCAGGCGGACCAGGCCTGCAGAAATGTAGGCGCGGTTCTGGAAGAGGCCGGAACTTCTTTTGACAAGGTCCTGAAGACTACCTGCTTCCTGGCGGACATGGGAGATTTTGCTGCGTTTAACGAAGTATATGCGAAATATTTCACATCCAAACCGGCCAGAAGCTGTGTGGCGGTAAAGACACTGCCAAAGAATGCGCTGTGCGAGATCGAAGTGATCGCGGCAGCAGAAGAATAGGAAAGTAGAAAAGAGGTAAGGAAACATGGCAGAGCAGCAAAATGGATGCTCCCCGTCCGACTGCGCGGGATGCGCCCACGCGGATTCCTGCAGCAGCAAGCCACAGGATTTCCGCAAACCAGCCAACGCTCATTCTCATATCAATAAGGTGATCGCGGTAGTCAGCGGAAAAGGCGGCGTGGGCAAGTCCATGGTGACCGCGTCCCTGGCAAGGCTTATGCGGGAGCAGGGATTCTCCGTGGGGATCCTGGACGCGGATATTACAGGGCCGTCTATCCCGAAGATGTACGGCATCCACGAGACGGCAAAAGGAACGGAAGACGGGATCTTCCCCAGCGAGGCAAAAGACGGCACCAAGATCATGTCCGTCAACCTTCTGCTGGAGCACGAGTCGGATCCGGTGATCTGGAGAGGTCCCATCATCGCAAATGTAGTGACTCAGTTCTGGACTGATGTGATCTGGGGCGAACTGGATTATCTGTTCGTGGACATGCCTCCGGGAACCGGGGACGTGCCGTTGACGGTGTTCCAGTCCCTGCCGGTGGACGGTGTGGTGATCGTCACATCGCCCCAGGATCTGGTGCAGATGATCGTGAAGAAGGCCTACAACATGGCGAGACAGATGAATATCCCGGTACTGGGCGTGGTAGAGAACTACAGCTACCTGATCTGCCCGGACTGCGGCAGGAAGATCTCTGTGTTTGGCGAGAGCCATATTGACGAGGCGGCCAAAGAGCTGGATCTTCCGGTATTGGGCAAGATGCCCATTGACGCCGGACTTTCAGAGGCAGTGGAACAGGAGAAGTTCTACCAGGTCAGCAATGAGTATCTGGCGGCGGCAGTAAATAAATTGTAAAAACGATTAATTGGGGACGTGGTATTTTTAAAAATACCACGTCCCCGGTTTTTTTGTCGCGGGAAATGTTGCGTTTCGACACATAAATTGTTATACTAAGAAAAAGGAAGATCCAAACAGAACAAGGAGGTCTTGCTATGGAGCAGAAGGTGATCGACGTTTTCGCGGAAAATCTGAGATTCGCCCGCAAAGCCAGAGGCTACAGCCAGGCTCTGATGGCGGAAAGACTGGGGATAGCAAGGTCCACCTATGCCGGATATGAGACTGGGAAGCGGTCGCCGGATGTGGAGATGTTCGCCAGGCTCTCTGAAGAATTGTTTGTGTCGGCGGACGAGCTTTTGGGCCGTTACGATTATGGAACGCCTAATCTCATTCGGCAAGCGAAAGCAGAGTATTACTCGGAGCCCAGATATTCGGTGGAGGATTATTTTGCGCTGCCAAAGCAGGGGGATTACGAGCTGATCGAGGGAAAGCTTGTGAAGAAGAATGTCTCCGGATACCGGCATCAGATCATCGCCGGCCAGATCTTTATGCAGTTTTATCAGGATATCTGGACACATTGTAAGAAATGCGAAGTGATCCCGGCGCCTTTCTGTGTGATCTTAAGCAGGGCGGACGGCGTGGTGGTCCAACCTGATCTTTCCGTGGTGTGCAGACGGGAGCTTTTGCGGGACGGAGGCTGCGAGGGAGCGCCGGATCTGGTGGTGGAAGTACTGTCTCCTGAGAATAAGAAATATGATCTTTTCGAGAAGCCGGGCATTTACAGTAAATATGGGGTGCGTGAGTACTGGATCGTGGATCCAGAGCAGGAATCGATCCTGATCTATGTCCTGGAAGAAGGGATCCTGCCTGAGGTGGCGCCTTTCTCCAGGAAGGTTTCCTCTCGTGTGGTGAAGGGGCTGACACTGGAATTAGGGAAACTCCTGGCAGAGCATGACGGGCAGTTTTAGATGGAAATCCGTTGACAAAAAGAACGTTTGTTCGTATAATAAATTTATCGAACAGACGTTCTTTTTCTGTGCTGAAAATGAGGTGGGACTATGCGGATCCAGGAAGAAAAGACCCTGTATGAGAAACTGAAGATCTTGACGGACGCGGCCAAGTACGACGTGGCCTGTACTTCCAGCGGCACCTCCCGTCGGGGAGACGGGACCGGCATGGGAAACTGCGAGCAGGCCGGTATCTGCCACAGCTTCTCCGCGGACGGGCGGTGTATCTCTCTTTTGAAGATTCTTTTTACCAATGAGTGTATCTACGACTGCAAATACTGCATTAACCGCAGATCCAACGATGTGGAGCGGACTTCTTTCACCCCGGATGAGATCTGTACTCTGACCATGGAGTTCTACCGCCGGAATTATATTGAAGGGCTGTTCTTAAGCTCTGGGGTGCTTATCAGCCCGGATTATACCATGGAACTGATCTGCGCGGCCCTGGAGAAGCTGCGACGAGAGTATCGTTTCCAGGGGTATATCCATGTGAAGGCGATCCCGGGAGCCAGCCTGGAGCTGGTCCGACGGGCGGGATTCCTGGCGGATCGGATGAGTATCAATCTGGAGCTTCCTACGGCAGAGGGGCTGCGCCTTCTGGCCCCTCATAAGACCCGGGAGAAGATCCTTACGCCTATGCGCCTGATTCAGGACCGGAGCCGGGAGAACCGCCAGGAGATCCAGCTTTACCGGAATGCGCCCCGGTTTGTGCCTGCCGGGCAGAGCACTCAGATGATCATCGGCGCCACCCCGGAGACGGATTTTCAGATCATCCAGGTGGCGGAGAGCCTGTACCAGAAATTCGATCTGAAGAGGGTGTTTTACTCTGCCTTTGTCCATGTAAATGAGGACCGGGACCTGCCTGCCCGGACGGGAGAGGGGCCGCCTCTTCTGCGGGAGCACCGGCTGTATCAGGCGGACTGGCTTTTGCGCTACTATCATTTCCGGGCGGAGGAGCTTCTGTCTTCGGAGGATCCGAATTTCAATGTGCTTTTTGACCCTAAGTGCAACTGGGCGTTAAAGCATCTGGAAGCTTTCCCGGTGGAGGTAAACCGGGCGGACTACCGGACACTTCTGCGGGTTCCGGGCATTGGGTACAAGTCGGCAAGCCGGATCGTGAAGGCCAGGAAGCTGGGGACGCTGGACTTCCCGGACCTGAAGAAGATGGGGGTGGTGCTGAAGCGGGCGGTGTATTTTATCACCTGCAGCGGCCGCATGCAGGGCCCGGTCCGGATGAATGAGGACTCCATCGCCAGGAATCTTCTATCCGCCGGGGAGAAGCTGCCAGAAGAGGTGACCGGACAGGGATACCGGCAGCTTTCCCTGTTTGACGATGTAAGGTTTGGAGGGGGGATCCGATGAAGACGGTTTATCTGTGCGGGGATACGCTGACCGGACTTTTCTCCGCGCTCTATGACACCTGGAAGGCGGCTCTTGCCGGGAGAGCCTGCGGCATTGCCGTCAAGGGAGAGGTGGAGCTTCAGCTTTTCTGTGATTATGTGGAAGTAGAGGAGACCGAGCGCAAGGCGGAAGCGGTGATCGCCCTTATCAAGAAGCATCTGGGGACATATGCCTATCAGGAGATCTCCCAGGCGGCGCTGTCTTATGACCCGGATAAAGGAGAGGCCATCCTGGGGACCATGCTTGCCGCCCGGACCATCCCGGACAGCCGGAAGATCATGGACCATCTGAGCCATCCAAAAGTAGAGAAGGTCTTCGAACTGAGCCGTCAGGTGGGGTGCGAGGCCCATCATCTGAAGGGGTTCTTACGGTTTCGGGAACTTACTGAAGGGATCCTCTGCGCCCGGATCCGCCCCAGGTCCCAGGTGCTTCCCTGCCTGGCGCCTCATTTCGCGGACCGGCTGCCCCTGGAGAACTGGATGATCTGGGATGAATCCCACAACATGTTTGTGGTCCATGAAGCTTCAAAGCAGTGGGTGCTGGTGTGCGGGGAAGATTTTGCCTGGGAGAAGTTTGCCCGGGTTTCGGATCGGGAGCGGGAATTTGCCAGGCTGTGGACCGGATTCTGTAAGACCATTGCCATCGACGCCCGGAAGAATCCCCGGTGCCAGAGGCAGAATCTGCCCCTCCGTTTCCGGCCGGAGATGACCGAGTTCCAGGAGTGGGATCTGGAGAGCGGTTGTATGTTTCCGGAGGCGGGTGTATAATCAGTGCCAGAGAACAGTCCAAACAGGGCGGAAAGGACAGAAAAAGCATTGCCGGCACAGACAGAGAACAACCAGACAGAGACAAAAGATCAGGGACTTCCTCATGTAAGGATCTCCGTGCGGGCACTGGTGGAATTCATCCTGCGAAGCGGAGACATTGATAACCGGATGGGCACGGCGGATAAGGATGCCATGCTGCTGGGAGCAAAGCTTCACCGGAAGATCCAGCGGGGAATGGGAGCCGGATATCATCCGGAGGTTTCCCTGCGCTTTTCCGTCCCCTGCAAGGGGTTCATACTGGAGATCGAAGGCCGTGCGGACGGTGTGTGGGAGAGGAAAGAGGGCGTGGTGATCGATGAGATCAAGGGCGTCTTCAAGGATCTTGCCCTTCTGGAGGAGCCGGTGGAGGTCCATCTTGCCCAGGCCCGCTGTTACGCCTATATTTACAGCTGTCAGCATGATCTGGAGGAGATCGGCGTGCAGATGACCTACTGCCATCTGGAGACAGAGGACATCAAACGGTTCCAGAGCGTTTACGCCCGGGAGGAGCTGGAAGGGTGGTTCTATGACCTGGTAGGGAAATATGAGAAGTGGGCCAGATACCGGATCCAGTGGGAAGAGAAGCGCAACCAGTCCATCCGACAGGTGGAATTTCCCTTCCCCTACCGGGAGGGACAGCGCAAACTGGTGGCCTCAGTGTACCGGACCATCCAGCAGGGGAAGGAACTTTTTATCCAGGCGCCTACGGGAGTGGGGAAGACCATGGCCTGTGTCTTTCCGGCTGTACGGGCTATGGGAGAAGGATTGGGGGAGAAGATCTTCTACCTGACCGCCAAGACCATCACACGGACAGTGGCCTGGCAGGCCTTTGACATCCTGAAGGAGCAGGCGCTGCGGATGAAGGTGCTGGTGCTCACCGCCAAGGAGAAGATCTGTTTCTGCGAGAAGCAGGACTGCAATCCGGAAGCCTGTCCCTATGCAAAGGGACATTTTGACCGGGTCAACGACGCAGTCTATGAGCTTTTGACCACCTCTGATGAGATGAGCCGGGAGATCCTGGAGGAGCAGGCCCGCAAATGGCAGGTCTGCCCCTATGAGATGAGCCTGGATCTGGCAGAGTGGGTGGATGCGGTGATCTGCGACTACAACTATGTGTTCGACCCCAACGCGCATCTGCGCCGGTTCTTCGGAGAAGGAATGAAGGGGGATTATCTCTTCCTGATCGATGAAGCCCACAACCTGGTGGAGCGGGGCAGGGAGATGTACAGTGCCAGTCTCTGCAAAGAGGAAGTGTTGAAGATCCGGCGGCTTATTAAAGAAGAAGACGGAAAACTGTCCCGGCGTCTGGAGGACTGCAACCGGCAGATGCTGGCCCTGAAGCGGGAGTGTGAAGGCTGCCGGATTCTGGACAGCGTTTCCGCCCTCTATCTCAGGCTTCTTAACCTGATGGGGGAGCTGGAGCGGTATCTGGAAGAACACAAAGGACAGGATGAAAAGCGGGAGGCGGTTCTGGAGTTCTATTTTGCTGTGTGCCGGTTTGTCAGTACCTGTGAGCGGGTGGATGAGAATTACCTTCTCTACTCGGAGATCCGGGAGGATGGAAAGTTCCAGGTGTGCCTGTTCTGTGTAAATCCTTCCCGCAACCTGCAGAATTTCCTGGAGAAGGGGAGAAGCGCCGTGTTTTTCTCTGCCACGCTGCTTCCCATCCGTTACTATAAACAGCTTCTGAGCACAGAGGAGGAGGCCTATGCCATCTATGCCAGATCGCCTTTTGATCCGGCCAACCGGCTCCTTCTGCTGGGAAAGGATGTAAGCACCCGGTATACCAGGAGAGGGGAGGGAATGTACCAAAGATATGCCCGGTATCTTCTGGCTGCCGCCTCGGGAAAGCAGGGAAATTATATCGCATTCTTCCCTTCCTACCGGTTCATGGAGGCAGTCTATGAGGAGTTTCAGAAGCTGTTGGAAGAAGAGAAGGAGAACCCGGGGATCGAATGTGTGATGCAGTCTCAGTATATGACAGAAGAAGCAAGGGAGATCTTCCTGGAAAATTTCGAAGAAGCCAGGGACCAGAGCCTGATGGGGTTCTGTGTGATGGGCGGGATCTTCGCCGAGGGCATCGATCTTGCCCGGGATCGGCTGATCGGCGCGGTGATCGTGGGCACCGGACTTCCCCAGGTGTGCCGGGAACGGGAACTTCTGAAAGAGTACTTTGAGGGGAAGGGGAAGAAGGGATTCGATTACGCCTACCTGTATCCGGGGATGAACAAGGTACTTCAGTCCGCAGGGCGGGTGATCCGCACCGACGAAGACCGGGGTGTGATCCTGCTTCTGGACGACCGGTTCGGGGATGCACGTTACCGGGAGACCTTCCCCAGAGAGTGGGAGAAGATCGAGGTCTGCACCCTGACAGGGGTGGAGGAAAGGCTACGGGAATTCTGGGCGGAAGAATAAGAAGTGCAGGTGACAAAAAGGGTGCCTCTCGAGATGAGAAGCACCCTTATCAGTTTCTTACAGGCGATCCGGATCCTAGGGCAGGTTCAGCTTCCGGTTCATCACCCAGGTGGTGACCACATAGAGGATGACGCTGAGGATCAGGGACCAAACCAGGGAGAAGAGGATCAGTTTCCACAGGAATTCGCCCAGGTTCAGAACAGTTCCGTCCGCTACTGCCAGGTAATTGCCGGATATTCCCAGCATGGCCATCGCTATATAGGAGATAACGGAAGTGATGGTGGTGATGGCAAAGTAGCAGGCCACCGCTCCGATCACCCGGTGCTCGGAGAAGAGCTGCCCCAGGGCGATGGAACCATAGAGGGTAACCACACTGGAGATCCCGCTTAACACACACACGAGCAGAAATAAGCCGAGGAAAGCAGGCAGGGATGGAAGGGAGCCTGCCCCAAAGCCAAAGAACCTGGCTACCGTTTCCTGGTTCTCCCGGAACATCTCAAGGACCACCGGCGGGAAAGCCACCAGGAAAAGGGAGAGCATGATCAGGATCATATCAATGCAAAGCCACAGGCTTCCGGATATGGTCTTGGCCAGCAGGTGGGTGCTGCGCTTCACCGGCAGGGTGTTGGTCAGGTATCCTTCATCTGAGAAAAGATGCCGGTAGAACCGGATGGCGACCACCATGCAGGTGGCGAAGCTGGCGCCTATGATGACCAGGGTATAAACCATGACAAGGAGGGTATAGAATACCTCGGATCCGCCGGAAGCCATAAACAGGTCTTCCTCCACCCGTCCGGTGATGAGAAAGCGCATAAAAAGCGCGGACAGGATCAGAAACACATGGATGATGACAAGGATCCGGCTGGTTGATTTTAAGTCGTATTTGATCAGTTTTCCTAACATCTGAACACCTCCCGAAACAGTGTATCTACGGATTTGCCCTGCTGGGTGCGGATCTCATCCACCCCGGCATTCAATACGATCTGGCCCTGGCGCAGGAAGAGCACCCGATCCAGGATATTCTCGATCTCATAGATGAGATGGGTGGACAAAAGGACGGTGGCATCCTCCCTGTAATTGGAAAGGATGGTCCGCAGGATATAATCCCGTGCGGCAGGATCCACTCCGCCGATGGGTTCATCCAGGACATAAAGGCGTGCGTCCCGGCTCATGACCAGCACAAGTTGCACTTTCTCCCGGCTTCCCTTGGACAGGGTCCTGAGGCGGGCGGCAGGGTCGATCTCCAGATCCCGGAGCATGGCGTCGGCCTTCTCCGTGGAGAAATCCTGATAAAAATCGGCGAAATACCGAAGGATCTCTTTGATCCGCATAGATTCGTCCAGGCAGCTTCGCTCCGGCAGATAGGAGACGATCTTCTTGGTCTCCACGCCGGGAGCCCTGCCGTCGATCAGGATCCGGCCCTCTGTGGGCACCAGAAGATCATTGATCAGCTTGATAAGGGTAGTCTTGCCGCTGCCGTTGGGCCCCAGAAGTCCCACGATCTGACCGGGCTCCAGGGCGAGGTTCAGATTCTGCAGGGCATAGCTCATGCGGTTATATTGTTTTGACAGACCGTGACATTCCAAAATCGGCTTCATGATCAGGGTTCCTCCTTTACAGTTTCTTGGATCAGCGCAAGGGTTTCTTCTGTCTGGAAACCAAGCTGTCTCATTTTCTCAAAAAAATCGCGGATGTGTTCTTCTGCCAGTTGGCTCTTCAGTTGCTTTAACATAGTTTCATCCTCCGTGATAAATCTTCCGCTGGTCCGCTGGGAATAGACAAGGCCGCTCCGTTCCAGCTCAGAGAGGGCCTTCTGCATGGTGTTGGGATTGACGGCTGCTTCCAGCGCCAGCTCCCGCACAGACGGCAGGCGGTCGCCGGGACTGTAGACGCCGGAGACGATATCCTGCTGGATGCGCTCCATCAGCTGCAGATAGATGGGGCGGTCATTGGACAGATCCCATGGCATACCATTCACCTCACTTCCAGTATTATTGTATTACCTGTATAATACAATAATACGAATAAAGAGAAATGTCAAGAGAAATTGAAAGAAATCTGGATCTCTGCTATACTGGACGGGAGATAAGACGGAGATAACAAGAAGAGGCGGGACAAGGATGCTGAAAGACAAGAAATATTTCCTGTTTGATATTGACGGGACACTGGCAGTGGACAATACATTGTTTGCCGGAAGCCTGGAGCTGATCCGCAAGATCGATTCCCTGGGCGGCCGGTGCTTTTACATTACCAACAATTCCATCAAAAGCCGGAAGGATTACGTGAAGAAATTTGCCGGCTGGGGGATAAAGACAGAGGAATCCCAGTTCATGACGGCGTCTTACGCAACCTGCCGGTATCTGGAGCGGCATTATCAGGGAAAGAAGCTGTTTGTCATGGGAACCCCTTCTTTTACAGAGGAAGTGAAGAGCTTTGGCCTTGCGGTGACAGACCGGGCAGAGCAGGATGTGGCCTGCGTGGTGGTGGGTTTTGACGCCACACTTTGCTATGACAAGGTGGACAAAGCCTGTGAGCTTTTGTTCCGCCCGGAGGTGGATTACATCGGGACCAACCCGGATCTTCGCTGTCCCACTTCCTATGGCTTCATGCCGGACTGCGGCGGGATCTGCCAGATGCTCAATGTGACCACGGACCGGGAGCCGCTGTATATAGGTAAGCCAAACCCTGCCATCGTATCCATGTGCATGGAGCAGGTGGAAGCATCGCCCGAGGAAGTGCTGGTAGTGGGGGACCGGCTTTATACGGACATTGCCTGCGGATTAAACGCAGGGGTGGAGACGGCCCTTGTCTATACCGGGGAGGCCCGACCGGAAGATCTGAAGGAGACGGCATATCCGCCGGACTATGTGTTTGAGAATGTGGAAGAGCTGCTGGAGGCATTCCAGGCAGCCAGAGGAGAGGAATAGATGGGATTTTGGAAAATGGCGGCGGGAGGCGCCGTGATACTGGGACTTTTGGAAAATTTCCGGGAGCTTCACGGATTCCGGACCACCGAGTATGACATCCGGTCTGAGAAAATGAAAGGGGAGGCCCGGGTGCTTTTCCTCAGCGATCTTCACAACCACCGTTACGGCTTCAGAAACCGGCGGCTGGTGGAGGCGGTCCGCCAGGCGAAGCCGGACCTGATCCTGATCGGCGGGGATATGCTGGTGGGGAAGGAGGAGCAGTCCTTCGCTCCGGCGGTGGAGTTCCTGCGGCAGATCACCGGGGAAGCGCCGGTCTATTATGCAAACGGCAACCATGAGCAGCGGATGAAGGAGCAGCAGGACCGGTTCGGGACCGATTATCTGATCTACAAAAGGACGCTTAAGGAGATGGGGGTAACTTTCCTGGAAAATGAGACGGTTAAGATTCCCCTGGGAGAGACGGTCGTGCGCCTTACCGGGCTTGAGATCCCTCTGGAAGACTACACCCGGTTCCATCAGAAGGAGCTCAGGCCGGAAGAGATCCGGGAGCGGATCGGGGACTGTGACAGGGAGGTCTTTACCATCCTTCTGGCCCATAATCCTTCCTATATGAAAGAATACCTTGCCTGGGGGGCGGATCTGATCCTGTCCGGCCATTTCCACGGCGGGCTGGTGCGGCTTCCCGGAGTGGGGGCAGTGTTCTCGCCCAGCTTCCAGGTGTTCCCGGCTTATTCCGGAGGCCATTACCGGGAGGGGGATCAGGAGATGGTGGTAAGTAAAGGGCTGGGGACCCACACCTTCCATGTCCGGCTGTTTAACCCGGCAGAGGCAGTCCTTCTGCGGATTCACGGGTAATACTTGTGCAAATGAGGAAAATCCTGTATAATATTACAGTTGCCTTTGAAAATGTATGAGGAAAGTAAATGGGAATTCCGGTAAAACTGCAGGTGTTCGAAGGTCCCCTGGATCTTCTTCTTCACCTGATCGATAAGAATAAGATCGATATCTACGACATTCCGATCGTGGAGATCACAAATCAATATATGGATTACATCCGGGCCATGGAGCGGGAAGACTTAAATGTGATGAGCGAGTTCCTGGTGATGGCCGCTACCCTTCTGGACATCAAGTGCCGGATGCTCCTTCCCAAGGAAGTGAAAGAAGACGGGGAGGAGGAAGATCCCCGGCAGGAACTGGTGGAACAGCTTCTGGAGTACAAGATGTACAAGTATATGTCCTATGAGCTCCGGGACCGGGAGGCAGAGGGCCAGCGGGCGCTCTACCGGGCGCCGGACCTTCCGGAGGAAGTGAAGGAGTATGTGGAGCCCATCGACATGGACGCGCTGCTGGGGGATCTGACTTTGGCGAAGCTGAACAGCATTTTCCAGGATGTGATCCGCAGGCAGGCGGACAAGATCGACCCGGTCCGCAGTACATTCGGCAAGATCGAGAAGGAGACGGTGACCCTGTCCCAGCGGATGGAGGATATCCGTACCTTTGCCAGAAAGAGCCGCAGGTTCAGCTTCCGGGAGCTTTTGACCAGCCAGAAGTCCAGGACCCAGATCGTGGTCACATTTCTGGCGGTGCTGCAGATGATGAAGGAAGGGTCTATCCGCACCGAGCAGGAGCAGCCCTTTGACGATATTTTGATCACTTGGACGGAAGATTAGAGAAAGGTTGTATGGAGAGCGTGGAGATTAAGAAACTGGAAGGCGCCATCGAAGCCATCCTGTTTACAATGGGAGATTCAGTAGAACTTGGGAAGATCGCGGCGGCAGTGGAGCATGATGAAGACACGGTGCGCAAGATCATCCACCAGATGATGGACAAGTATGAGGAAGAGGACCGGGGAGTCCGGATCGTGGAGCTGGAGAATTCCTTCCAGATGTGCACCAAACCGGAGATGTACGAGTATCTGATCCGGGTGGCCAGACAGCCCCGGAAGTACGTGCTCACCGACGTGCTTCTGGAGACCCTGTCCATCATTGCCTACAAGCAGCCGGTGACCAAGCTGGAGATCGAGAAGATACGGGGAGTCAAATCGGATCACGCGGTGAACAAGCTGGTGGAGTACAATCTGGTCTGCGAGGCGGGAAGACTGGACGCCCCGGGACGTCCCCTTCTATTCGGGACCACGGAGGAATTCCTGCGCAGGTTCAGCATTCATTCCATCGAGGATCTTCCGGGCCTGAATCCGGAGCAGATGGAGCACTTCAAGACAGAGGCGGAGGAGGAAGTCCAGCTGAAGCTGGATATCTGACAGGCATAGACGGCATTCCTGCATCATAGACTGAGAACAACCAGAGAAAATGCGGGATGAAATATGAAGGATTGTGGAAGAAAGAGAAGGATAAACTGGCGGCCCCTTATGTGTTTGCTGGCAGCGTTCCTGCTGGCAGCTCCGCTGCCTGGGGCGCTCCCGGTAAGAGCAGAAGAAGGGACCGGCCAACCTTCCAGTCTGTACGCCCGGTCGGCGGTCCTTATGGATGCTGACAGCGGGCGTATTTTATTTGGGAAAAAGGAGCGGGAAGTGCGGCCCATGGCCAGCACCACCAAGATCATGACCTGCATCCTGGCCTTGGAGGAGATGGAGGAAGGGCAGACGGCCAAGGTAAGCGACTACGCCGCCAGCCAGCCCAAAGTCCGGCTGGGAGTGCGGGGAAAAGAGGAGTACCGCATCCAGGATCTTCTCTACGCCCTGATGCTGGAGTCCTACAATGACAGCGCCGTGGTGATCGCCGAGGGGATCAGCGGAAGCGTGGAAGCATTCGCGGACCGGATGAACCAGAAGGCCCGGGAACTGGGATGTGGGGACACCCATTTCGTGACGCCCAACGGGCTGGACGGGGAGGACGAAGGAGGGATCCACGCTACCACGGCGGCGGACCTTGCAAGGATCATGCGTTATTGCATCATGGAGTCGCCAAAGCGGGAGGAATTCCTTGCCATCACCCGGACAGAAGCGTATGAGTTCCAGGACTGCGCCGGGAAACGGAGCTTTACCTGTCATAACCAGAATGCCTTCCTTACCATGATGGAGGGAGCCTTAAGCGGCAAGACCGGATTTACCGGGGATGCGGGCTACTGTTATGTGGGCGCGCTGCGCCGGGGGGAGCGGACCTTCATTGTGGCTCTTCTTGCCTGCGGGTGGCCCAACAACAAGAGTTATAAATGGAAGGATACCCGGGCGCTGATGGAGTACGGGCTTGCCAACTATGAGTACCGGGAGATCCCGGTGAAGATGGAGGCAGAAGAGATCCCGGTGACAGACGGCGCGGACCCGGAATTCCCATACCGGCACAAAACGGCGGTGGAAACAGGCCTTCCCGGGGAGGAGATCTTCCGGATGCTGCTTAGGAAGGATGAACAGGTGGAATTTCGCACTCAACTGGAAGAAGAACTGAAGGCTCCGGTGAGGAAGGGGCAGCAGGCGGGGAAGGTGCTGTGCATGCTGGACGGCACCAAGATCCGGGAGTATGAGGTGGTAACCCTGGAGGCGGCAGAAAAGCGGGATCCCGGGTGGTGTCTGAAAGTGGCGGCAAAGGCATGGCTGCTTTGTAAAGAGGAGTCTTGACAGGGGGAGAAAAGCTGTTTCATAATAGACCACAGATGTAGAGATAAAGGAGACGAAAGAAAATGGCAATTGAGAAGGTAAAGGCATATTTTGCCCAGTTTGGCATGGAAGAACGGGTGATGGAGGCGGCCACCTCCAGCGCCACGGTAGAGGAAGCGGCGGCCACCCTTGGCTGCGGCCCGGAGCGTATCGCCAAAACCCTGTCCTTCCGGACGGATAGGGATGTGATCCTGGTGGTAACGGCAGGAGACCAGAAGATCGACAATAAGAAATACCGGGCCCAGTTCGACTGCAAGGCCCACATGCTGAAGTTTGAAGAGGTGGAATCTCTGATCGGCCACGGCGTGGGCGGCGTGTGCCCCTTTGCGGTCAATGAGGGGGTAAAGGTTTATCTGGATGATTCCCTGAAGCGGTTTGAGACGGTGTTCCCGGCGGCGGGAAGTTCCAACAGTATGATCGAGCTTACCATCCCGGAGCTGGAGCGGTACAGCAATTCCTGCGGATGGGTGGATGTGTGCAAGGAGCGCTAGAAGAATGAAAGAAACGGGAAAGCAGCCATCTCTGAAGGAGAAGGCAGTCCACGGCACTCAGGCTTACCCTTACGCCTGTTACCAGTTTGACGGGCAGGAGGATTTCCCGGTCCCGCTGCACTGGCACCCGGAGGCGGAGATCATTTTCGTGGAGAAAGGGGAATATCAGGTGTGGATCCAGAGAGAGCGGTATGCCGGGGAGGGACCGGCGCTGTTCTTTGTAGGGCCAGAGGAGATCCACTCTCTGGAATTTAAGAGGGGGACGGTGGAGACGGCGCTGGTGTACGCGCCCCAGATGCTGGAGTTTGCTTCCTACGACAGTCTTCAGCATGTGATCCTGGGTCCCTGGATGGAGGGGAAGCTTAAGTTCCCCTGTGCCCTGAAGCCGGGGGATGAACTGTGGCCCCAGGCGGTCTGTCTGTATCAGGAGATCTGGCAGGCGTCTAAGATCCGGGAAGCAGGTCCTTATCTCAGGCTGAAGGCCGGGCTTTACCGTCTGTTTGCCTGCTTCTTCGAGGGGGATCAGATGATCCGGACAGGCGCCGACGATGAGGAGGCGGGGAATATGGACAGCCTTAAGAAGGTGCTGGAATTTGTCCGGCAGAATTACGGCCGGCGGATCCGGGTGGAAGAGGCGGCAGCGGTGGCGGGCATGAACCCCCAGTATTTCTGCCGGTATTTTAAGAAGCATACCGGGCGGACGGTGACGGAGTACATCAACGATGTGCGGATCAGCCAGGCCTCCCGGCTTCTGGCCCAGACTGACGACAAGATCCTGCATATCGCGGTCCGGTGCGGTTATGAGAACGCAGGCTACTTCATCAGCCGGTTCCGCAGAAGCAGGGGTGTCTCTCCGTCGGAGTACAGGGAACAGATGAAGAAGTCAAGATAGTGAAACTATTTCACTAAATAGAAGAAGAAATTCTAAGATAAGGTATGTATACTGTAATCAATTTTGGAAAACAAATGGATTACAGGAGGAGTTCTCATGGAAAGAAAATGGTGGCAGGATAAGATCGTATATCAGATTTACCCCAAAAGTTTCCAGGATACCAACGGAGACGGGATCGGAGATCTGCGGGGGATCCTTGACAGGCTGGACTATCTGAAAGAGCTGGGGGTGGACCTGATCTGGCTCTCTCCCGTCTATCAGTCGCCTTTTGTAGATCAGGGATATGACATCTCAGATTATTACCGGATCGCGGAAGAGTTCGGGACCATGGAAGACTTTGATCTTCTGGTGGCGGAAGCGAAGAAGCGGGGCATGGGCATTGTGATGGATCTGGTGGTGAACCACTGCTCGGACCGGCATGAATGGTTCCAGAAGGCCCTGGCGGACCCGGAGGGAGAGTACGGGGATTATTTCTATTTCCGGAAGGGAAGAGACGGCAGGGCGCCCAGCAATTACCGGTCTTATTTCGGCGGCAGCGCCTGGGAGCCGGTGCCGGGTACAGACTACTATTATTTCCACGCATTTGCCAAGGAGCAGCCGGATCTTAACTGGGAGAATCCGGTGGTGCGGGAGAAGATTTATGAGATGGTGAACTGGTGGCTTGATAAAGGGATCGCGGGATTTCGTATCGATGCCATCATCAACATCAAGAAGGATTTAAATTTCCCCAGTTTCCCGCCGGACGGGCCGGACGGGCTGTGCCAGGTGACGAAGATGGTGGAACAGGCCAGGGGCATCGGTGCCTTCCTGGGCGAACTGCGGGACCGTACCTTTGCGCCACATCATGCCTTTACCGTGGGGGAAGTCTTCAACGTGGGGGAAGACAAGCTGGAAGAATTTGTGGGGGAAAACGGGTATTTCTGCACCATGTTTGATTTCGCGCCCCACATACTGACTCAGGGGGAGCATGGCTGGTATGACGCGCCGGCGCTGGAGTTTGATAAATGGCGGGACACCATTTACCAGTCCCAGACGGCCCATCAGGGGAAGGTGTTCCTCTCCAACATTATTGAGAATCACGATGAGCCCAGAGGCGCCAGCCGGTATCTGCCGGAGCACGCCAGAAATGAAGCGGGGGTTAAGATGCTGGGAACCGTGAGCGTGCTGCTGGCCGGGATCCCCTTTATCTATCAGGGGCAGGAGATCGGCATGACCAACTGCCGGATGGAGCGCCTGGAAGAATATGACGATCTGGATACCAGGAATCAGTATCACCTGGCACTGGAGAAGGGATGTACGCCGGCGGAGGCCATGGAGGCCTGCTACCGGAACAGCCGGGACAACGCCCGGACGCCTATGCAGTGGGACGGCAGCAGGAACGCAGGCTTTACCGACGGGACTCCCTGGCTGAAGGTAAATGAGAATTACCGGGCCATCAACGTGGCAGCCCAGGAGCAGGATCCGGATTCAGTCCTTGCCTACTACCGGAAGCTGATCGCCCTCAGAAAAAGCGAGGCGTGGAAGGAGACCTTTGTCTACGGAGACTTTGCGCCTGCCTATGAGGAAGAGGAGGATCTCTTTGCCTTCAAAAGGAGCGGCGGCGGGAAGAGGGCGCTGATCCTGGCGAATTTTGGAAAAGAGACGGTGGAGCTTAACCTGGAAGAGAAGGTGGAACAGGTGCTTCTTGCCAATCTGGGGACTCCTCACCGGGAAGGGACCCGTCTTTTGCTCCGTCCCTGCGAGACGGTGGTGCTCCAGGTATCTTAAGGAAAGGATGAAGAGAAGATGACAGATAAAGAACTGATGCTGGCGGGAAAACTCTATAATCCTGCCGGGGATCCCCAGCTGAAGGAAGATTTTATGAGGGCCCGCAGGCTGACCCGGCTTTTTAATTCCCTGTCGGAAGAGGAAATGGACCGGCGGATGGAGATCATCAAAGAACTTTTTGGCTCCACCGGGGAGTGGGTGCACGTGGAGCAGACCTTCCACTGTGACTATGGCTGCCACATCCATGTGGGGGAGGACTTTTACGCCAATTATGACTGCACCATCATCGACGTGTGCGAAGTGCGCATAGGGGACAATGTGTTCCTGGCGCCCAAAGTAGGGATCTACACGGCGGGCCATCCTATCGACGCCGGCGTGCGCAATTCCGGCCTGGAGTTTGGCGCGCCTGTCACCATCGGGGACAATGTGTGGATCGGCGGGAACGCGGTGATCAATCCGGGGGTCACCATTGGGAGCAACGTGGTGATCGGCTCCGGGTCCGTGGTGACGAAGGACATTCCGGACAATGTGATCGCTGTGGGCAACCCCTGCCGGGTGCTGCGGGAGATCACCCGGGAGGACCGGGATTACTGGGAAGAGAAGAAACGAGAATATGAAGAGGTTATGGGGCTTGGCTAGGAAGCCATTGACCGCCGGGAGAAGCTGTGTTATAGTTAATCTGTCTTTAAGGCAGATCTACAGTTTCTTTCCGGCGGTTTCTGCTGGAAAATTTCCAAAATTCTGGTTGACATTTTGACAGGGGTATACTACTATAGTAACAGACACGAACATTCGTTCGATATTTTGGAGGAGAATTTATCATGGCAGGAAATGAAGATAAGAAGAAGGCATTGGATGCAGCGATCGCGAAGCTGGAGAAGGATTTTGGCAAGGGCACGGTGATGAAGCTGGGAGACCCGGCGGCCAGAGTGGCGGTGGAGACGGTTCCCACCGGTTCCCTGAGCCTGGATATCGCCCTGGGACTTGGAGGCGTTCCCAAGGGAAGGATCGTGGAGATCTACGGGCCGGAGTCCAGCGGTAAGACCACGGTGGCCCTTCATATGATCGCGGAAGTGCAGAAGAGAGGCGGCATCGCGGGCTTTATCGATGCGGAGCACGCTCTGGACCCGGTTTATGCCGGGAATATCGGTGTGGATATTGACGAATTATACATTTCCCAGCCGGACAGCGGAGACCAGGCCCTGGAGATCGCGGAGACAATGGTACGCTCCGGCGCCATCGACATCATTGTCATCGACTCGGTGGCGGCCCTGGTGCCCCGCCAGGAGATCGAGGGAGATATGGGAGATTCCCATGTGGGATTGCAGGCGCGGCTGATGTCCCAGGCCCTGCGGAAGCTGACTCCGGTGATCAGCAAGTCCAACTGCGTGGTGATCTTTATCAACCAGCTCCGTGAGAAGGTGGGCGTGATGTTCGGAAACCCGGAGACCACCACAGGCGGACGGGCGCTGAAGTTCTATTCATCCATCCGGATGGATGTGCGCCGGACCGAGACTCTGAAGCAGGGCGGCGAGATGGTGGGGAACCGGACCCGTGTAAAGATCGTGAAGAATAAGATCGCGCCTCCGTTCAAAGAGGCGGAATTCGATATCATGTTTGGCAAGGGGATCTCCAGGGAGGGAGATATCCTGGATCTGGCGGTGAATCTGGGGCTGATCGGCAAGAGCGGCGCCTGGTTCTCCTACAACGGGGAGAAGATCGGCCAGGGCCGGGAGAATGCCAAGCTCTATCTGGCAGAGCATCCGGAGCTTCTGGAGGAGATGGAGCAGAAGATCCGGGCACACTATCACTTCAACGGGGCAGGCGCGGAAGACGCTGTAGCAGAAGGCGCGGCGGCAAAGGACGCCGCCAGGGAGAAGTAAATGGTCATAACAGAAGTAGAGCCCCTTTCCAGGACCCGGTATAAGGTCTATATAGACGGGAAATTCGCCTTTGTGTTATACAAAGGGGATCTGGCAAGATATCATCTGGCCAGAGGGTGTGAGATCCCGGAGGAGACCTGCCGGCAGATCCGCAGGGAAGTGGTGCTAAAGCGGGCCAAGATGCGGGCACTCCACCTTTTGAACGACATGGGGCGGACAGAGGCCCAGCTTCGGGCCAAGCTCAGGCAGAACCACTATACGGAAGAGATCGTAGAGGAGACCCTGGCCTATGTGAAGTCCTTTGGCTATGTTAACGACGGGGCTTATGCCCGGAATTTCATTGAGACAAGGAAGGGCCAGAAGAGCCGACGGGAGATCTATGCCAGGCTTTGCGAGAAAGGGATCAGCAGGGAAGAGATCGAGGCTGCCATGGAGGAGTGCTACTCCGGGGAAGATTCCCGGGAGGCGATCCGGGAGCTTCTGAGGAAAAAGGGCTGGAATCCGGAGGGGATGGACGAGAAGGAACGCCGGAAAATGCTGGGGTTTCTTACCAGGAAGGGTTTTTCCTATGAGGATATCCGTCAAGTGATACAAGTTTCTGAGTGGAATGCTTGACATCTTTGTGAAAACAGTATAGAATTTAAGTGTTGTATTTGTACAATGAAAACTAAATAAGGAGGTGCTCCTGTGCCGATTGGAATCATAATTGCTGCGGCAGTGGTACTGATCCTGGCAACGGCAGCCATCAGTCATTTCGCCACGGTCTCCAGCCTGAAGAAGAACGCGGAATCCAAGATCGGAAACGCGGAAAGCAAGGCAAGAGAGATCATCGATGATGCGGTGAAGACGGCTGAGGCAAAGAAGAAGGAGTCTCTCTTGGAAATTAAGGAAGAGTCTATCAAGAATAAAAATGAACTTGAAAAAGAGACAAAGGAACGCAGAGCGGAGTTACAGCGCTATGAGAAACGCGTTCTTTCCAAGGAAGAGGCCTTAGACAAGAAGTCCGATGCCATTGAGCGGCGGGAAGCTGGTTTTGCGGCAAAAGAAGAACAGCTCAGACAGCGTGAAGCGAAAGTGGAAGAGCTGAGCAAGCAGCGTGTACAGGAACTGGAACGAATCTCAGGACTTACCTCCGAACAGGCAAAAGAGTATTTATTAAAAACTGTTGAAGACGATGTGAAACATGACACTGCTAAAATGATCAAGGAGATGGAAGCGCAGGCGAAGGAAGAGGCGGACAAGAAGGCCAAGGAATACGTGGTCAACGCGATCCAGCGATGCGCGGCGGACCATGTGGCTGAGACCACGATCTCTGTAGTCCAGCTTCCAAGCGACGAGATGAAAGGAAGGATCATCGGACGAGAGGGGCGGAACATCCGGACCCTTGAGACCATGACCGGCGTCGAACTGATCATTGACGATACACCGGAAGCGGTAGTGCTTTCCGGTTTCGATCCCATCAGAAGAGAAGTGGCGCGTATCGCCCTTGAGAAGCTGATCGTGGATGGAAGGATCCATCCTGCGCGGATCGAAGAGATGGTGGAGAAAGCGCAGAAAGAAGTCGAGACAATGATCCGGGAAGAAGGAGAGGCGGCAGCTCTCGAAGTCGGCGTTCACGGGATCCATCCGGAGCTTATCAAGCTCCTTGGACGGATGAAATTCCGGACCAGCTATGGTCAGAATGCGCTGAAGCATTCCATTGAGGTTGCGCAGCTGGCCGGACTTCTGGCCGGTGAGATCGGTCTGGACGTCAGAGTGGCGAAGCGGGCCGGACTTCTTCATGACATTGGCAAATCCATCGATCATGATGTAGAAGGATCACATATCCAGATCGGTGTCGATCTTTGCCGCAAGTACAAAGAATCGGCAACCGTTATCAACGCAGTAGAAGCACATCACGGTGATGTGGAACCGCAGACCCTGATCGCCTGCGTGGTCCAGGCGGCGGATACCATTTCCGCGGCGAGACCGGGCGCGAGAAGAGAGACGCTGGAGACATACACCAACAGGTTAAAACAGTTAGAGGATATCACCAATCAGTTTAAAGGTGTTGACAAATCTTTTGCAATTCAGGCGGGTAGAGAGATTCGTGTAATGGTAGTTCCAGAGCATGTATCTGATGCAGACATGGTATTGATGGCCAGAGATATCGCGAAGCAGATCGAGTGTGAACTCGAGTATCCTGGCCAGATCAAGGTCAATGTGATCCGGGAATCCCGGGTGGTTGACTATGCCAAGTAGAAGATAAATGTAGAGCAGGACCGGTGTCATCGCCGGTCCTGTTTTGTTTTACGGACAGGAAAGGAGATAGAAGATGAGTGAGAATGTAAAGCGGGTGGGCAGAGACCTGATCTACCGGGGAGCCATTATTGAGGTCTATCAGGATCATATGGAGTTCGCCAACGGGAACAAGGCGGACTGGGATTATATCCACCATGACGGCGCGGCGGCTGTAGTTCCGGTGCTGGAGGACGGCCGGATCCTGATGGTGCGTCAGTACCGGACTGCCCTTGGGAGAGAGGCGCTGGAGATCCCGGCGGGAAAACTGGACGGGGCGGATGAAGAGGGCATTGTATGCGCCGCAAGAGAGCTGGAGGAGGAGACGGGATACCGCTGTGAGAACCTGGAGTGGCTTCTTACCCTGCGGCCTACCATCGCCTACTGTGATGAGAAGATCCAGATCTTCCTTGCAAGGGACCTGATCCCTTCCAGACAGCACCTGGATGAGGATGAGTATGTGGATGTGCAGCCCTGTGACCTGGAGGAGCTGAAGGAGAAGATCTTCGCCGGTCAGATCGAGGACGCCAAGACCATTGCGGCCCTTCTGGCCTATGAGGCGAAGTATCTGAGAAGGTAGGGGCATATTCGGGAGCCCCGGACATATATATGGAGTATCTTGATGATAAGGGGGCCGGTCTGTGAGGATACGGGAGAGTAAGAGATGCTTCATTTTATTCTGTATGCTGGGATTCCTGGCTGGGATCCTGTATACCAATCTGTTGTCCCGGGATTATATTGCCAGCATGGGGAGTTTCAGCGATTATTTTCTGGAGCAGTACGGACAGACCAGTATTGATGGAGAGGAGTTTCTGTGGTTTGTCCTGCAAAAGAGGAGTCTTCCGCTGATCCTTGTCTGTGCCCTGGGCTGCACCAGGCTTCGAAGAGCGGTGGCGGTGGGGTTCCTGGCGTGGACAGGCTTTTCCGGCGGGATCCTGATGACCTCCGCAGTGCTGCAGACAGGGATCCGGGGGATCTTTTTGTGCCTGGCGGCTTTATTTCCCCATTTCCTTTTCTACGGGGCGGCGTGGGTGATCCTTCTGTGGTACTTCTTCCAGTATCCGAAGGTGGAATGGAACCGGATGAAAACCCTGGTTTTTTTTCTTCTTACGGCGGTGGGGGTATTGCTGGAGTGCTATGTGAACCCGGTGCTCCTGAAGTGGATGATCGGAAGCTTATAAGTGGGGACGTGGTATTTTTAAAAATACCACGTCCCCACTTAAGGTTAAAGGTTATGAAGAAACCTTCTGAAATTTGGATTTGGGCTGCCGGCAGATGGGGCAGGTATAGGAATCCGGGAGCTCTTCAAAAGGTGTCTCCCCGTCGTAGACGTAGCCGCAGACGCTGCATTTCCAGACTTCCTTCGCGGCCGGAGCGTCTTCTTCCGGCAGGTAGGTGGGCGCGTTTTTGGGGCTCTTGCCCTTGACCACCTGATGGTAATACGCGTAGGTCATGGGAGGATTGGAACCGATCACGTCCCCGTCCATTACTTCTCCCAGGAATACGGTGTGGGTAGAAGTCTCCATCTTGTCGATGACCCGGCAGACAATGTAGCCGCAGGAATCGGTGACGATGGGGAGGCCGCTTTCCATCCGGTAGTCGGCAGCGTCGAATTTATTTACGTTTTTCCCTGACTGGAAGCCGAAGTTGCCGATCAGGCCGGGATCCGACTCCTCAGACAGGATGGAGACGGCAAACTTACCAGAAGCGGCGATGCAGGAGTTGGTATAGTTGTCGTGGTTCATGCTGAGGGCGATGGTGGCAGGGGAAGAGGTGATCTGCATGACGCTGTTGGCGATACAGCCGGTGGGACGCTCCCCGTCCAGGGAAGAGATCACATAGACCCCGTAAGAAAGATTGCGAAACACTTTGGTATTCATAGGAACCTCCTTTTCTTTATCTTAGAAAAACAGTAATAGTTATCATTATAGTATCATGGAGCCGGAGTTTTTGCAAGAGAGTTGTAAGATATAGTTGTTGCCGGGATTTTCTTATGATAGAATGACTAAGTATGAAAACTGCAGTACAATAAGAAATGTTTTACGGATAAATGGAGGAGGAAGCAGCATGAAGAAAATGGTGGACCTGATCGGACAGGAACTGGCGGAAGCCTTTGAGAAGGCCGGATACGACCCGTCTTACGCCAAGGTGACCCTCTCAGACCGCCCGGATCTGTGCGAGTATCAGTGCAACGGGGCCATGGCGGGGGCCAGAGCTTACCATAAGGCGCCCTTTATGATCGCGGAGGATGTGATCGCCCATCTTGAGAAGCGGGAATGGATGGAGAAGGTGGAGGTGGTGAAGCCGGGCTTCATCAACATCCATGTAAATACAGACAAGACGGCAGCCTACTTAAACGCCATGAAGGAGGATGAGGGGCTGGGCCTTGAGAAGACGGATAAGCCTCAGACCATCGTTCTGGACTACGGCGGCCCCAATGTGGCCAAGCCTCTCCATGTGGGACATCTTCGCTCAGCCATCATCGGGGAGAGTGTGAAAAGGATCGCCCGCCGGATGGGGCACAAGGTGCTGGGAGACATCCATCTGGGCGACTGGGGCTATCAGATGGGGCTTATCATCACCGAGCTTCAGGAGCGCCAGCCGGACCTTCCTTATTTTCAGAAGGATTATGAGGGGGACTATCCCGCGGAGGCGCCCTTTACCATCGGAGAACTGGAGGAGATCTATCCTGCGGCCAGCGCAAGGGCCAAAGAGGATGAAGAGTACCGGGAGAGGGCGCTTCATGCCACCTACCTCCTGCAGAACGGAGACCGGGGCTGCCGGGCCATCTGGCAGCATATCATGCATGTTTCCGTGGCGGATCTGAAGAAGAACTATGCCAATCTGAATGTGGATTTTGACCTGTGGAAAGGGGAGTCTGACGCCCAGGCGGATATCCCGGATATGATCCGGCGGCTGAAGGAAGAGGGATATGCCCACACGGATCAGGGGGCTCTTGTGATCGACGTGCAGGAGGAATCCGATACCAAGGAAGTGCCGCCCTGTATGATCCAGAAGTCGGACGGCGCCTCCCTCTACGGGACCACTGATCTTGCCACTCTGGTCCAGAGGGAGAGGGACTATCACCCGGATCAGATCATCTATGTGGTGGATAAGCGCCAGGAACTGCATTTTGTCCAGGTGTTCCGGGCGGCCCGCAAGAGCGGCATCGTGCCGGAGGAGACCAGGCTTCGCTTCTTGGGATTTGGCACCATGAACGGCAAGGACGGGAAGCCTTTCAAGACCAGGGAAGGCGGCGTGATGCGCCTGGAGGTCCTGATCTCGGAGATCCAGGAAGAGATGTACAAGAAGATCACGGAGAATCGTACGGTGGAGGAGGCGGAGGCAAGACAGACCGCCGGCATCGTAGGGCTTTCTGCTATCAAGTACGGAGATCTGTCCAACCAGGCTTCCAAGGATTATGTGTTCGACGTGGACCGGTTTACCTCTTTTGAGGGTAATACCGGACCCTATATCCTGTATACCATCGTGCGGATCAAATCCATCCTGAATAAATACCAGGCGGAGGGAGCTGACCCGGACAAGGCTGTGATCCGGGGGACAGACGAGGAACTGACCCGGGCTCTGATGCTCAGCTGTGCCCGGTACAACGAGGTGATCGAGGGAGCCTATGAGGAGTTGGCGCCCCACAAGATCTGCGCCTATATCTATGACCTGGCAAATGATTTCAACCGGTTCTACCATGAGACAAGGATCCTGGCGGAGGAAGATCAGGAGAAGAAGGAAAGCTATATCGCCCTTCTGGTGCTTACCAGAAAGGTACTGGAAGCCTGCATTGACATGCTGGGCTTTGAGGCTCCGGAGAGGATGTAGGCCATGGAGAAAGAGAAGACGACCAGGCGGCTGTATTATGAGGACAGCCATCAGAGAGAATTTGACGGAGAGGTACTGGCCTGTGAGACGGAGGGGGAAGCGTTCCAGGTGCTGCTGGACCAGACTGCTTTCTTCCCGGAAGGAGGCGGCCAGTATGCAGATACCGGCGTGCTGAACGGGGTCCGGGTGCTGGATGTAAAAGACCGGAAGGGGATGATCTGGCATAAGACGGAAGGACCTCTGGAGCCGGGGACCAGGGTTCACGGGATTATTGACTGGGAGCAGCGTTTCGACCGGATGCAGCAGCACACGGGGGAACACATTGTCTCCGGTCTGGTCCATCAGCGGTTTGGCTATGACAATGTAGGCTTCCATCTGGGGGAAGAC
Organism: Massilistercora timonensis; assembly: GCF_048354975.1. Lineage (NCBI taxonomy): Bacteria > Bacillati > Bacillota > Clostridia > Eubacteriales > Massilistercora > Massilistercora timonensis. Next base: position 55,792 of record NZ_DBGCJQ010000070.1, read on the forward strand.
TACTGTACCATGGATTTTAGCGGTCCCATTTCCAGAGACCAGTTAAAAGAGATCGAGAGAGAAGCCAACCGGGCAGTGTTCGCCGATCTCCCGGTGACCGTTTTCTATCCGTCGAAAGAGGAACTGGAAGACCTGGAATACCGAAGCAAGATCGAGATCCAGGGACAGGTGCGTCTGGTCTCCATCCCGGGATACGACCTGTGCGCCTGCTGCGCTCCCCATATGGCTCATACCGGGGAGATCGGCCTTATCAAGCTGGTAAATATGATCAATTACAAGGGAGGCCAGCGGGTGACGCTGCTGGCAGGAATGCGTGCCCTTAAGGATTATGAGGAGAAGGAGGCGGGGACAAAGGCGATCTCTGCCCTTCTGTGCGCCAAAGAGGATCAGGTGGCCCAGGCAGTGGAGCATCTGAAGGAAGAACAGGCGGCCCTGAAGCAGAGACAGGTGGCCCTGCAGAGAAAGCTGCTTCGCTACCTGGCACAAGAGATCCTGCCGGAGGAACCGGTGACGGCGGTATTTCCGGAAGACCTGGAAGGAGACGCTCCCCGGGAACTGATGAACCTTGTGGTAGAAAGAGGGGCGAACGTCTGCGCTGTGTTTGTGAAGACCCGGGAGGGGTTCCGCTATGTGATCGGAAGCAGGGAGGAAGACGTGCGGCCTTTGTGCCGGCAGCTTAATGAGAAGTTCGCCGGGAGAGGCGGCGGAAAGCCGGAGATGGTCCAGGGATCCCTGACGGCAGGGGACAAAGAAGAGATCTGCGCCTTTTGCCGGGATTACACCGGGGCCTAATGGATAAGAAAGGGGCTATAAGATGACGAGAGGACAGAAAGCCCTGGGGACGTTGGCCATGTTTCTTTTGATCCTGGCCCTTTTGATCACCAGTTTCCAGCTGGCGATCTACGGGGATCCCCAGTATGGATTCTATGAGACGGAATATGAGAAATATCAGGTGACCAAATCCCTTGGTATGGAGATGGGAGATGTGATGGAAGTGACCGATCACATGATGGCCTATCTTATCGGGGAAGAGGAAGAACTGTCCATTGTCACCCGGGTGGACGGGCAGGAACAGGATTTCTTCAATGAGCAGGACCGCCTCCACATGGCGGATGTAAAGAACCTTTTCCTGGGCGGGCTTAGGCTTCGCACCGGCTGCCTTCTGGCGGCCGTGGTTTTGCTGGTGATCCTGGGAGCGGGGAAGGCGGATCTTAAGAAGTTCCTGCCGGGCTGTTATTTCCGGGCGTTTGGAGTCTTCCTTGGCGTGGCCGTTTTTCTGGCCATTGCCTTTGCAGTGGATTTCACCCGCTGTTTCACCATTTTCCATGAGATTTTTTTCACCAACGATCTGTGGATCTTTGATCCGGCCACAGATTATATGATCCGGATGCTGCCGGAAGGATTTTTCGCGGATATGGTGGCCCGGATCGGGGGGATCTTCCTGGGGATGCTGGCGGTTCTTTTCCTTTTGTTCTTCTTTCTGCGGCGGATGTCCGGGAAGAAAAAAGGGGAAAATCTGTAAGATCCGTTGTGCGGACTAAAATCCGCATGTTATAATAAAAAGAGTAAGCAAATGGCTTAAGACATTAAATGGAGGAAAAGCGATGAGTATGGTAAGACGAGTGTACGTGGAGAAAAAGCCGGGATTTGCCGTGCAGGCAGAGGAACTGAAGCACGAGATCCAGAGTTATCTGGGACTGGGAGACGTGACCGGCGTGCGGGTGCTGATCCGCTACGATGTGGAGGATCTGTCGGAAGATACTTTTGAGAAGGCCTGCAGGGGAATTTTCGCAGAGCCTCCGGTGGACAGGCTCTATCTGGAAGAATTTCCAAAAGAAGAAGGCGACCGGGTCTTCTCCGTGGAGTTCCTTCCGGGACAGTTTGACCAGCGGGCGGATTCCGCGGTCCAGTGCGTCCAGTTTATCCGGGAGGATGAGACGCCGGTGATCCACACGGCCACTACCTATGTGATCCAGGGCTGCATTTCCGATGAGGAGTTCGCGGCCATCCGGAACCACTGCATCAATCCGGTGGATTCCAGAGAGGCGGGCGAAGAGAAGCCGGATACCCTGGTGACCAGGTTCGACGAGCCGGCGGACGTGATCGTATTTGACGGATTCAAGGACATGGACGAGGAGGATTTAAAGGAGCTCTATGATTCTCTTGGACTTGCCATGACATTCAAAGATTTTCTCCATATTCAGAATTATTTCCGGGGGGAGGAGAAGAGAGACCCCTCTATGACGGAGATCCGGGTGCTGGATACCTACTGGTCGGATCACTGCCGTCACACTACTTTTTCCACAGAGCTTACGGAAGTATCCTTCGGGGAAGGGGATTACCGCAAGCCCATGGAAGATACCTACCGGCAGTATCTCCATGACCACAGCGAGATCTTCCGGGGGAGAGAGGATAAGTTTGTCTGCCTGATGGATCTGGCGCTGATGGCAATGCGCAGGCTGAAAAAGGAAGGAAAGCTGGAGGACCAGGAAGAGTCTGAGGAGATCAATGCCTGCAGTATCGTGGTTCCCGTAGAAGTGGACGGGGTGGAAGAAGAGTGGCTGGTGAACTTTAAGAACGAGACCCACAACCATCCCACTGAGATCGAGCCTTTCGGAGGAGCGGCCACCTGTCTTGGCGGAGCCATCCGGGATCCCCTGTCCGGCCGTACCTATGTGTACCAGGCCATGCGTGTGACGGGTGCGGCGGATCCCACCGTCTCCATGGAAGAGACCATGAAAGGAAAGATGCCTCAGAAGAAGCTGGTGCGGGAGGCAGCGCACGGATACAGTTCCTACGGAAACCAGATCGGCCTTGCCACCGGAGCGGTGAAGGAGATCTATCATCCGGATTATGTGGCGAAACGAATGGAGATCGGAGCAGTCCTGGGCGCGGCGCCGCGCCGTGCGGTGATCCGGGAGATATCATTATCCTGCTGGGCGGACGGACCGGGCGGGACGGCTGCGGCGGAGCCACCGGTTCCTCCAAGGTCCATACAGAGGAGTCCATCGAGACCTGCGGCGCGGAGGTACAGAAGGGAAATCCGCCTACCGAGCGGAAGATCCAGCGCCTGTTCCGCAGGGAAGAGGTAAGCTGTCTCATCAAGAAATGTAATGACTTTGGCGCCGGCGGCGTCTCTGTTGCCATCGGAGAGCTGGCCGACGGGCTTCGGGTAGATCTGGATCAGGTGCCGAAGAAATACGCCGGCCTGGACGGGACGGAGATCGCTATCTCCGAGTCCCAGGAGCGGATGGCGGTTGTGGTTGATCCCAAAGATGTGGAAGCATTTCTTGGCTACGCCAGGGAAGAGAACCTGGAGGCGACGAAGGTTGCGGTGGTAACGGAAGAGCCCCGTCTGGTACTTGTCTGGAGGGGGAAGGAGATCGTGAATCTCTCCCGCGCTTTCCTGGATACCAACGGCGCTCACCAGGAGACGAAAGTGGCGGTGGATATTCCAAGCCGCGGAGACAGCATCCTGGGAAGAGTGGAAGTAGAAGACGTGCGGGCCAAATGGCTTGGCACCTTAAGAGACCTGAATGTGTGCTCCCAGAAGGGATTAGTGGAGATGTTCGACGGCTCCATCGGAGCTGGTTCCGTCTTCATGCCTCACGGAGGAAAATATCAGATGACCGAGACCCAGGCCATGGTGGCCAAGCTTCCGGTGCTGAAAGGGGACTGCGACACCGTGACCATGATGAGTTATGGATTTGATCCCTATCTGTCTTCCTGGAGCCCCTATCACGGAGCCATCTACGCAGTGACCGAGTCGGTGGCCAAGATCGTGGCGGCCGGCGGAGACTACCGGAAGATCCGGTTTACCTTCCAGGAGTACTTCCGGCGGATGACGGAGGATCCCCATCGCTGGAGCCAGCCTTTTGCGGCGCTTCTGGGTGCCTATAACGCCCAGCTGGGATTCGGGCTTCCCTCCATCGGAGGAAAAGACAGTATGTCCGGAACCTTCGAGGAGATCGACGTGCCGCCCACCCTGGTTTCCTTCGCGGTGGATGTGGCCAAAGAGAAGGATATCATCACGCCGGAACTTAAGAAAGCAGGAAGCAAGCTTGTTTGGGTGCGTATCGACAAGGATGAATACGACGTTCCGGTTTATGAAAAAGTAATGGAGCAGTACGGGAAACTGGCAGAAGACATCAAGGCAGGCCGGGTGCTGTCAGCCTATGTGACCGACCGGCATGGCGTGATCGCGGCGGTGAGCAAGATGGCCTTTGGAAACGGCATGGGTGTGAAGATCGAGCATTCCATGGATCCAAGAGATCTGTTTGCCCCGGCATTTGGGGAGATCGTGGCGGAAGTGGCAGACGGGAAGGTAGGCGAGCTGGCAGTCAGCTACACGGTGATCGGCGAGGTTACCGATGAGGGCGCGTTTACCTATGGAGACGTGACTATTCCTCTTGATGAGGCGGAGGCAGCCTGGACGGGTACTCTGGAGAAGGTATTCCCCACCACCTCCGGTGGAGTGAGTGAATTTAAGGAAGATCTTCTGGCCGGTGTTCAGTCAGAAGAGGCGGCCGGGGGAAGCCTTCGGGAGGACGGCTGCTTTGAGGCTTCCAAGGTTCATGTGTGCAGCCACAAGATCGGGCAGCCCACCGTATTTATCCCGGTATTCCCGGGAACCAACTGTGAGTTCGACAGCGCCAGGGCCTTTGAACGGGCCGGGGCGAAGACGGTGGTTAAAGTGTTCCGGAACCTTGACGCGGCGGATATCATTGACTCGGTAGCGGTATTTGAGAAGGCTATCAATGAGGCCCAGATCATCATGTTCCCGGGCGGATTCAGCGCGGGAGACGAGCCGGACGGTTCAGCCAAGTTCTTTGCCACCGCATTCCAGAACGCGAAGCTGAAAGAGGCTGTGGAGCGGCTTTTGAATGAGCGGGACGGACTGGCTCTTGGAATCTGCAACGGGTTCCAGGCGCTGATCAAGCTGGGTCTGGTTCCTTCCGGGAAGATCACCGGACAGACAGAAGACTCCCCAACCCTGACCTACAATACCATTGGCCGGCACATTTCCAAGATGGTATATACCAAGGTGGTGACCAACAAGTCACCCTGGCTTGCCGGGGCCAAGCTTGGCGGCGTCTATGTGAATCCGGCCTCCCACGGAGAAGGACGGTTCGTGGCGCCCCAGGAGACCATCAGGGAGCTTTTCGCCAACGGACAGGTGGCCACCCGCTACTGTGATCCGGAAGGAAACATCTGTGTAGGAGATGAGAACTGGAATGTGAACGGCTCCTACATGGCCATCGAAGGCATTACCAGCCCGGATGGCCGGGTATTTGGCAAGATGGCTCACGCGGAACGGCGGGGACGCTCCGTGACAGTGAACATTTACGGAGAGCAGGATCTGAAGATTTTTGAGTCCGGCGTGAAATATTTCCGATAGAATGAATCATTTGCGGAAGATTGTTGCAAAGAAAAACGAGAAAAAGCAACATTCTTCCGCAAATTTATTTTTAAATGCAGGAACGGGATAAGAAAATTGCAAAAAAGTGAAAAAACTTCTTGTGTTCCGGCAGAAAATCTTTTAAAATAATAAATGGTTTGAAAACCGGAAGGAATTAAGTCATAGGAGGTAGAAGAGTTATGTCATATGTTGATGAAGTCCTGGAAAAAGTAGTGGCCAAAAACCCTGCGGAGCCGGAGTTTCACCAGGCGGTGAAGGAAGTTCTGGAGTCTCTGCGTGTAGTGATCGAGGCCAACGAGGAAAAGTACAGAAAAGAAGCGCTTCTTGAGCGGCTGGTTGAGCCGGAGCGCCAGATCAAGTTCCGGGTTCCGTGGGTGGACGATGCGGGACAGGTTCAGGTAAACACCGGTTACCGTGTACAGTTCAACAGCGCCATCGGACCATACAAGGGAGGCCTGCGCCTTCACCCCTCTGTAAACCTGGGGATCATCAAGTTCCTTGGATTCGAGCAGGTATTTAAGAATTCCCTTACCGGACTGCCCATCGGCGGCGGTAAGGGCGGATCTGATTTCGATCCAAAGGGCAAATCTGACAGAGAAGTGATGGCTTTCTGCCAGAGCTTTATGACAGAACTTTGCAAATATATCGGCGCGGATACCGACGTTCCGGCAGGAGATATCGGTACCGGCGCAAGAGAGATCGGCTATCTCTTCGGGCAGTACAAGCGGATCAAAGGCCTGTATGAAGGCGTGCTCACCGGCAAGGGCCTGACCTACGGCGGATCTCTTGCAAGAACCGAGGCTACCGGATACGGACTTCTGTATCTTACCGAGGAGCTTCTGAAGATCAACGGCAAAGAGCTGAAAGGCAAGACCGTTGCCATCTCCGGTTCCGGAAATGTTGCGATCTACGCCACAGAGAAGGCGCAGCAGCTGGGAGCCAAGGTAGTGACCGCCAGCGACTCCACCGGATGGGTATACGATCCGGACGGAATCGATGTGGCCGCGCTTAAAGAGATCAAGGAAGTAAACCGGGCAAGACTGACCGAGTACAAGAAATACCGTCCCAATTCCGAGTATCACGAGGGCCGTGGCGTATGGTCCGTGAAAGTGGATATCGCTCTTCCCTGCGCGACTCAGAACGAGCTGCACCTGGAAGACGCCAAGATGCTGGTGGAGAACGGCTGCTTCGCAGTAGCTGAAGGCGCAAACATGCCTACCACCATGGAGGCTACCCAGTATCTGCAGGAGCACGGAGTCCTCTTTGCGCCCGGCAAGGCCGCAAACGCCGGCGGCGTGGCAACCTCCGCGCTGGAGATGTCCCAGAACAGCGAGCGGTTAAGCTGGACTTTCGAAGAAGTAGACAGCAAGCTGAAGAACATTATGGTGAACATCTGCCACAATATGGCAGACGCCGCAGAGCGTTACGGCATGCCCGGCAACTATGTGGCAGGCGCCAATATCGCGGGATTTGAGAAAGTCGTAAACGCCATGGAGGCACAGGGAATCGTATAAATTTTTTTCAAGTGGGGACGTGGTATTTTTAAAAATACCACGTCCCAGATTGAAAATACCCTGTCCCCTTTTAGAAAAATGAAAAAAGGTGTTGACAATCTTCGTCAACCAATAGTATAATAGCAAAGCGGGTTCGAGATAAGGAACTCGAAAGTATATGGGGTCTTAGCTCAGCTGGGAGAGCATCTGCCTTACAAGCAGAGGGTCATAGGTTCGAGCCCTATAGGCCCCATATCCATGTAATATGGCGGAATAGCTCAGTTGGCTAGAGCACACGGTTCATACCCGTGGTGTCGCTGGTTCAAATCCAGTTTCCGCTACTGGGAAGAGCCCTCTTATAAGGAGGGTTCTTTTTTTGTATTTAGGAAATGTCCCTTGCAATCTGCCGCTTGTCTGGGATTCTTCCATATGCTATAATAATCGGGAAATTGGAGCGTGGGCCTTATTAGGGCGGCACACAGGACGAAGGAGGATATTCTATGAGCAGAAGCCGTGTGTTTTTCAGAGTGATCGTGGGAGGATATCTGGCCTACACAGGGTTCTCCCTGGCCGGGAGGGCTCTTTCTGAGAGACCGGACAATTATATCATATACACCATCGTGGGAATTTTGTTCCTGATCGCGGGCGTGGCCTGGTGCGCCAGCGCGCTGATCCGGATCGCCAAACACGATTATGTGGACAATTATGCAGATGACGAGCCTGAGATCGAGGATGACACCGACACAGAGAAGAAAGACGAGGAATCATAATGCGGATCGGAATGGGATATGACGTGCACAGACTGACGGAAGGAAGAGACCTGATCCTGGGAGGCGTGAAGATCCCCTATGAGAAGGGGCTTCTCGGGCACTCTGATGCGGATGTGCTCCTCCATGCGGTGATGGACGCCCTTTTGGGCGCGGCGGCGCTGGGAGATATCGGGAAGCATTTCCCGGACACGGACCCTGCCTATGAAGGAGCTTCCAGCATGAGGCTCCTGGAGCATGTGGGGAAGCTTCTGGAGGAGCGGCTCTATGTGGTGGAGAATATCGACGCCACCATTATCGCCCAGAGGCCTAAGATGGCGCCACACATCTGGGAAATGCGCCGGAATATCGCGGCGGCCCTTCACCTGGAGTTAGATCAGGTCAATGTGAAGGCTACCACGGAAGAAGGACTTGGCTTTACCGGAACCGGAGAGGGCATCTCCGCCCAGGCGGTGGCCTGTCTGGATTCCATACGAAATTACAGCTATCCGGTAGGGGGAGACTGCGGAAACTGCGGCGGCTGTCCCAACGCGGCGGATCAATAGGACAGGATAAGAAGGGAAGTAAAATGGAAATCCGAAAACTGGAGCCACAGGAACACGGGAAGACAAGAGCCTTGTATGAGGAAGTCTTTTCTGAGGACAGTCGTTCTTTTGTGGACTACTATTATACAGAGAAGACCAGGGATAATCAGATCTATGTAGTGGAGGAGGCAGGAGAGATCCAGGCCATGCTTCACCTGAACCCTTATACCCTAATGGTGAACGGCAGCAGGAAAGCGGCTCATTATATCGTGGCGGTAGCCACCCGGAAAGAGTACCGGGGGAGAGGGTATATGGCCGCCCTTCTTAAGCAGGCCCTTACCGATATGTATCAGGCGGGGGAGAGTTTTACCTTTCTTATGCCGGCGGCGGAGGCCATCTATCTGCCCCATGATTTCCGGACGGTGTATGAGCAGCAGCGGAAATTCTGTTCGGAGGAAGAATACAGACAGGCGCCCGGCCCGGCGTCTGAGGATCCGGGGATCCTTGTAAGCAAGGCGAAGGAAGAAGAATCAGAGGAGCTGGCAGAGGCGGCCAACGGCTGGCTTGGGGAACATTTCCAGGTGTATGCCCTCCGGGATGCGGCCTATTACCGCAGACTGCAGAAGGAATATGCCAGCGACGGCGGCTGTCTGATGATCGAGAGAGAAAATGGAGTGATCACAGGCTGCCGGACTTATATGCCGGGGGAGACCGGGGAGGAGAAGCCAAAGATCATGATCCGTATCACAGACCTGCGGCGGATGCTGATGTCCCTGCGGCTGAAAAGCCTGATGGCAGTCTGCTTTCAGGTGACGGATCCCATCCTTCCGGAGAACAACCGGTGCCTGGTCCTTACAGGAACGGAGTTCTCCGGTGTGATGCTGATGGACGGAAAGCAGGAGAACAGCGAAGGGACCATCCCCATCGGGGCGCTGGGAAGCTTCCTGTTTGGCGCTGAGACGGTGGAAGAACTGGCCCGGGAGCCCGGGGTGGAGATGACGGAGCGGATGAAGCAGGAGATGAAAAAGATCATCCCCCTTGATAAAATTTACCTGAATGAGACGGTGTAAATTAACAATTGACAAATCCGGGGATTTCCCATATGATATATGCTATATAAGGCAAAGGCGCTGAGCGGAAAGAGTAGCAGAGGACGGACCTGAAAGAGAGAAACTGTCACCGGCTGAAAGCAGTTTTCAGAGAAATCGCTGTGAAGTGCATCCGGGAGCCTGCCTGGTGAACGATTTTTGTTCCAGTAGCCGGGCACGTTTTACACACGTTACGTGTATCGAGTGGAGGACCGCGCGGCGATCAGGGCGGGTGATCCTCTATAAGAGTGGAACCGCGGAGCCAGACTTCGTCTCTTGTGTACTTTTAGGTACAGAGACGGAGTTTTTTTATTTGCGAAGCAGAAACCAGAAGTCATAGCAGTGAAGGAGAGAAGAAATATGGGAATTTTATCTTATATCCGAGAAGAGATCCAGGTGATCCGGGAACGGGACCCGGCCATCAAGTCTAACATGGAGGTGTTCTTATACCCCAGCTTTAAAGCCATCCTGCGCTACCGGCTGGCACATAAGCTGTATCTTAAGAAGCATTACTTCCTGGCCCGCTGGATCTCCCAGAGGGCGGTGCGAAAGACGGGCATTGAGATCCACCCGGGAGCCACCATCGGGAAGGGCCTGTTCATCGACCACGGAAGCGGTGTGATCATCGGGGAGACGGCGGAGCTTGGAGACAACGTGACTCTCTACCAGGGAGTGACCCTGGGAGGGACCGGCAAGGAGCAGGGCAAGCGCCACCCCACCCTGAAGGATAATGTGATGGTCAGCGCCGGCGCCAAGGTGCTGGGATCCTTCACCATCGGGGAAAACTCCAAAATCGGCGCAGGTTCGGTGGTACTTAAAGAGGTGCCGCCAAACTGTACGGTGGTGGGCGTCCCCGGACGGGTGGTGAAGATGGGTGACCAGAAGATCCCCCGGATGGATCTGGACCAGATCCATCTGCCGGATCCCATCAGCAACGATATCCGGGAACTGCAGGCGGATAACCTGCGGCTTCACAGCCGGATCCTGGAGATGGAGAAGCATATGAAATGTATGCAGGAACAGAATGTCAAGATCTTAAATGAGGAGGAAATAGAAGAACATGAAGCTGTATAACACACTGACTAAGAGAAAAGAAGAATTCGTCCCCCTGGAGCCGGGGAAGGTGAAAATGTATGTCTGCGGCCCCACAGTCTATAACTTCATCCATATCGGGAACGCAAGGCCTATGATCGTGTTTGACACGGTGCGCCGGTATTTTGAGTACAAGGGATATGATGTGAACTACGTGTCCAACTTTACTGACGTGGACGACAAGATCATCAACAAAGCCATTGAGGAAGGAGTATCCGCCCAGGAGATCTCCGAGCGGTACATCAGGGAGTGCAAGAAGGATATGGAGGGCATGAACGTAAAGCCTGCCACTACCCATCCCCTGGCCACCCAGGAGATCTGCGGCATGGTGGAGATGATCCAGACTCTGATCGACAAGGGCTATGCCTATGAGAAGAACGGAACCGTTTACTTCCGCACCCGTCAGTTCAAGGAGTATGGGAAGTTGTCCCACAAGAACCTGGATGACCTGCGTTCCGGCGAGCGTTCTCTTCTGGTGACCGGCGAGGACGAGAAAGAAGATCCCCTGGATTTCGTGCTGTGGAAGCCAAAGAAAGAAGGAGAGCCTGCCTGGGAGTCGCCCTGGAGCGACGGCCGTCCCGGCTGGCATATCGAGTGTTCTGTAATGTCCAGGAAATATCTGGGCGAGCAGATCGACATCCACGCCGGCGGCGAAGACCTGATCTTCCCCCATCATGAGAATGAGATCGCCCAGAGCGAAGCGGCCAACGGCAAAGAATTTGCCCACTACTGGCTGCACAACGCTTTCCTGAACATTGACAACCGGAAGATGAGCAAATCCCTGGGCAACTTCCGCACAGTGCGGGAGATCAGTGAGCAGTATGACCTGCAGGTGCTGCGGTTCTTCATGCTCAGCGCCCATTACAGAAGTCCGCTGAATTTCAGCGCCCAGCTGATGGAATCTTCCAAAAGCGGCCTGGAGCGGATCGTGAACGCGGCGGAGAACCTGAAGTTCTGGATGAAAAATGGAAAGACAGAGGCCCAGACAGAGGAAGAGGCCAAATGCTTCGCTCAGACCGATGCCTTTGTGGAGGCATTTGAGAAGGCCATGGACGATGATTTCAACACGGCGGACGCCCTGGCGGCAGTCTTTGAACTGGTGAAATTCATCAACACCAGCGCGGATGAGAACAGCTCCAGAGAGTATCTCCAGAACCTGCTGGATCGCCTGCGGACGCTGACAGACGTGCTGGGCCTGATCGTGGATAAGGAAGAAGAGCTTCTGGATGAAGAGATCGAGAAGCTGATCGAAGAGCGCCAGGCGGCAAGAAAGGCAAAGGACTTCAAACGGGCGGATGAGATCCGGGATGAGCTGGCGGCAAAAGGGATCATTCTGGAGGATACCAGAGAGGGAGTAAAATGGAAAAAAGCGTAACATGGCAGTTTGACACCCTTCTTAAGGAGACCTTTCAGCTGCCGGAGGGAAAGCCGGGAGAATATTCTCCCCTGGTGCTTGCCTATCTTGGGGACGCGATCTATGATCTGATCATCCGCACCCTGGTGGTGGGGGACGGCAACCGGCAGGTGAAGAAGCTGCACAAGGCTACCAGCGCTCTTGTGCAGGCTTCTGCCCAGTCCCGGATGATGGAGGCCATCGAAGAGCTTCTCACGGAGGAAGAGGAAGGGGTTTACCGAAGAGGCAGGAACGCTAAAAGCTTTTCCACTGCCAAGAACCAGTCTCTTAAGGATTACCACCGGGCCACCGGATTCGAGGCGCTTCTTGGCTGGCTCTATCTTAAGCAGGACTGGGGGCGGCTGCTGGAGCTGGTGAAGGCAGGGCTTGACCATGAGAAGGGACAAAATGAGTAAGCAAAGAGACAGAGGGAAAGAGGAACCGATGACCATGGAACATTATCAGGAAGAAAAAGAAAACCGGATCGAGGGCAGGAACGCGGTGCTGGAGGCGATCCGGGCGGACCGGACCATAGAACGGCTCTACGTCCAGGACGGGTGCAAGGACGGCCCGGTGCAGACCATTTTAAGAGAGGCGAAAAAACGGGGCATTCAGGTGCAGTTTGTGGATAAGGCAAGGTTGTCCCGGCTGTCCCAGACCGGGAAGCACCAGGGGGTGATCGCGGACGCGGCAGCCTATGCCTATGCCCAGGTGGAGGATATGCTGGCCCTGGCAAGAGAGCGGGGGGAAGATCCCTTCCTGATCCTTCTGGACAATATTGAAGACCCTCATAACCTGGGGGCCATTATCCGGACTGCCAACCTGGCAGGAGCCCACGGGGTGATCATCCCCAAGCGGCGGGCAGTGGGGCTTACCGCCACGGTAGCCAGAACCTCCGCGGGAGCTTTGAACTACACGCCGGTGGCCCGGGTCACCAACCTGGTGAAGACCATGGAGGAGTTAAAGGAGCAGGGGATCTGGTTTGTCTGCGCGGATATGGACGGAGAGCCCATGTACCGGCTGAACCTTACCGGCCCCATCGGTCTTGTGATCGGCAATGAAGGGGAAGGCGTGGGCCGGCTGGTGAGGGAGACCTGTGATTTTATCGCCTCCATCCCCATGAAGGGGGAGATCGACTCCCTGAATGCTTCCGTGGCAGCAGGAGTGCTGGCCTATGAGATCGTCCGGCAGCGGCTGGGATAAAAAAAGAA
>NZ_DBGCJQ010000071.1:0-10586 GCF_048354975.1 Massilistercora timonensis
AGAATGATGTTAAAATATACACAGGGTCCAAGGAGGCCCGGGCACAGGGGACACTGACCGTCCTTATGCCGGTGGGGGAAGCAAAGCCTGCGGTGAAGACCGAGATTCCCCCGCAAGAACAGTCAGGAGAAGATGCAGATGGGAATGATGGAAGCAGTAATTGAGATCCCTGCTGAACATGCGAAGAATCTATTCGGCCAGTTCGATGTTTTTGCCAAGAAGATCGAGCGGGCGTTACATGTCACACTGATCGCAAGAGACGAGAGTGTGAAGATCTTAGGGGACGCAGCTCAGGTGGAACGGGCCAGAAGTGTCCTCTCACAGCTTCTGGAGCTGTCCCGGAGGGGGAATGTGATCCAGGAGCAGAACGTAGACTATACCCTGGCGCTTGCCATGGAAGGCCAGGAGGACTCCGTACTGGAGATTGACCGGGACATTATCTGCCATACTCTTCAGGGGAAACCGATCAAGCCCAAGACTGTAGGACAGAAGAAGTATGTGGACGCCATCCGGCGCCAGATGATCGTCTTCGGCCTGGGGCCTGCCGGAACCGGCAAGACTTATCTTGCCATGGCCATGGCCATCACTGCCTTTCGGAACAACGAGGTGGGGCGGATCATCCTGACCCGTCCGGCTATTGAGGCGGGAGAGAAGCTGGGGTTCCTGCCGGGAGATCTGCAGAGCAAGATCGATCCCTATCTCCGGCCGCTGTATGACGCTTTGTATCAGATCATGGGAGCGGAAAGCTTCCTGAAGAATTCTGAGAAAGGCCTGATCGAGGTGGCGCCCCTTGCCTACATGCGGGGACGTACTCTGGACAATGCATTTATCATCCTGGATGAGGCGCAGAACACCACGCCGGCCCAGATGAAAATGTTCCTTACCAGGATCGGGTTTGGATCCAAGGTGGTCATCACCGGCGACGAGACCCAGAAGGACCTTCCCGCAGGCCAGGTATCCGGCCTGGATGTGGCCACGGCGGTGGTGCAGAAGATCGAGGATATCAGTATCTGCCATCTGACCAGCAAGGACGTGGTACGCCACCCGCTGGTACAGAAGATCGTCAAGGCCTACGAAGAGTATGAGAGCCGTTCGGCAAGAAATAAAAACCGGGGCAGGAGGAAACGTTCATGACCATATATCTGGAAGAAGAGGGGGATCTTAAGCTCCCTGTCGATACAGAAACACTTGCCCGGGAAGCGGCGGAAGCCGCCCTGGATGAGATTGGATGTCCTTATGAAGCAGAGGTAAATCTGCTTCTTACTATGAATGGGCAGATCCGGGAGATGAACCGGGAATTCCGGAACATTGACCGGGCTACAGACGTGCTTTCCTTTCCCATGATCGAATATGAGACCCCGGGGGAGTTTGATTTCCTGGAGGACCGTCCGGACTGTTTTGATCCGGAGACTGGAAGGCTTTTGCTGGGCGACATTGTGATCTCCAAGGAGAAGGTGCTCTCCCAGGCGGAGGAGTACGGCCATGCACCCCGGCGGGAGTATGCGTTCCTTGTGGTCCACTCCATCCTCCATCTGTCCGGCTACGACCATATGGAAGAGGAAGAGCGAAGAGAAATGGAAGCGCTCCAGGAGAAGATCCTGGAGAACCTGCAGATTTTACGATAGATTTACGATAGGATGATAGAAGAAACATGGCAAATTCAAAGCAGACAAGCGGAAAAAGTTTTCTGGTACAGGGTTCCATCCTGGCGGTAGCCGGTGTGATCACCAAGATCATCGGCGCAGTGTACCGCGTGCCTCTGGTCAATATCATGGGCGACACGGGGATGGGCTACTACGGGGTGGCGTTTCAGATCTATGCCATCGCCCTGACTCTTACTTCTTACAGCCTGCCCCTGGCAGTGTCTAAGCTGGTTTCGGCAAGAGTAGCCGTAGGCCAGTACCGGAACGCCTACAAGGTATTCCGGGGCGCCCTGGCTTTCGCCATCACAGTGGGCGGCACGGCGGCGTTGATTATTTTCTTTGGCGCCGGATTTATCGCCTCTGAGCTTATGGCTATGAGCTTAAGCGCCTATGCCCTGCGGGTGCTGGCTCCCTGTATCCTGGTGGTTGCCCTTCTGGGCGTGTTCCGTGGTTTCTTTCAGGGCAACGGATCCATGATCCCAACCGCCTTCTCCCAGGTGCTGGAACAGATCGTCAACGCAGTGGTCAGCGTTCTGGGCGCGTACCTGCTTCTGAAGGCCGGAAGGGCTGCTTCCGACGGGTCCCTGGGCTATGCCTTCGCCGCTGCGGGAGGAACTCTTGGTACTGTGGCGGGAGCCGCCAGCGCCCTGCTGCTTCTGGTGTTTATCTTCTCGGTGTACCGGCGGGTCCTGAAGCGTCAGATGCGGAAAGACCGGACCCGGAAGCGGGAGAGTTATCAGAGGATCTTCAAGATCCTTTTTATCACCATCGCTCCGGTGCTCTTAAGTTCTACCGTCTACAACCTGTGCGGCGTGGTGGACAACGCCATGTTCGGTTCTATCATGTCGGCTCAGGGCTATCAGGAGGCAGAGTACGCCAACTATGTGGGGATCCTGAGCGGAAAATATGATACGGTGATCAATGTGCCGCTGGCTTTCTCCAATGCGCTGGCAACATCTCTGATCCCCAGCCTGGTGGCGGCGGTCAAGGCAGGAAACCGCAAGCAGGTCCACCGGAAGATCGCTCTTTTTGCCAAGTTTGACATGATGATCGCCATCCCCAGCGCCGTTGGACTTCTGGTGCTGGCCCGCCCGGTGCTGGACCTTCTGTTCTTCACGGAAAATAATGCGGAAGCGTCAAGGATCCTCCAGGTGGGAGCCCTTTCGGTGATCTTTTACTGTCTCTCCACAGTGACCAACGCCGTTCTGCAGGGGATGGACCGGATGATGATCCCGGTGCGAAACGCGGCCATTTCCCTGGGGATCCACATTGTGGCGCTGTTTATCATGATGGTGGTCTTTGAATGGGGTGTCTATGCAGTGGTAGTGAGCAAGATCGTCTTTTCCGCCTCCACCTGTATCCTGAATTCCCATTCTCTCCGGGAAGAAGTGGGATATGTGCAGGAACAGCGCAAGACCTTTGTGATCCCGGCGGCAGCCGCAGTGCTGATGGGAGGAGCGGCGCTCCTTGTCCATCTGCTCTTTGAGCTCTTCGTGGGAACCCAGATCGCTACCGTGGTAGCTCTTCTTGTGGCAGTGGCTGTCTACGGGGTGTCCCTGATCCTTCTTGGCGGACTGACAGAGGCAGAGCTTCGGGAAGTACCCAAGGGAACCAAGCTTGTTTCCCTGTGCAAGAAGCTCCATCTGCTTCGTTAGAGTGCAAACGTATATTTGAAGTTCAAAAAGCCAATACTGTACTAAAAAAGGAGTTGTCCTTATGAAGAACAAGTACGGGATTGGCTTTTTTGCTGTCACTATCATTGCTGTCCTTATGATCACCTGCGCCTATCAGTTCACCTTTCAGAAGGCGAAGGAGCGGGCCCAGGCAGAGCAGAAGACAGAAGAAGAGGAAAGAAAAGAGACGGGGGCAGAGGAAGAATCTGTCACTGCGGACGGCGCGGCACTGAAGGAAGACTGCTATTATCTGATGGAAGTCAACGGATATGTGGTGGTCTACTTAAGCGACCGGACGACAGCTTATGAATACACGGATATCCGGTTTGACGAGCTGCCTCCTTCTGTGCGGGAAGAAGTGCGAAACGGCAAATATGTAGAAGGAGAGGCCCAGCTCTACGGGTTCCTGGAAAATTATTCCAGCTAAAAACATAGACTTCCGGGCGTGGATGGTGTAAGATAGAGCGGTAGTTTGACCAATACCGTCAGGAGGGATGAAATACATGGACGAAAAGAAGATCGCCCGCATCAATGAATTGTACCACAAGTCTAAAGCAGAGGGTTTAACCGAGACGGAGCGTAAAGAACAACAGATCCTGAGAAGGGAGTATGTGGAAGCTTTCAAGCAGAGTCTGCGAAGCCAGCTGAACAACATTTCCATCCAGGAGGCGGACGGCAGTATTACCGACCTGGGAAAGAAATTCGGGAACAAAAATGGAAACCAAAGAGCAAATTAGAGAACGGATGAAGGCGGCAAGAGAAGCCCTGGGAGAGAGCGGCCGCCGGGAAGCCGGAAAGGGTGCCACAGAAAGGCTTCTGGCACTTCCGGCCTTCCAGAATGCGTCGGAGATCTACTGCTATCTGGATTTTGGCACAGAAGTCCCCACCGGGGAGATCCTCCGGGAGGCCTGGCGCCGGCACAAACGGGTGTGGGCGCCCCGGGTGCAGGGCCGTCAGATCCGGTTCTACCCGGTCACTTCCACCGGGAAGCTTTATCCCGGCGTCTTCGGGATCCCGGAGCCGGAGGAAGGGATCGAAGGAGCGGGAAGAGAAGGCCTGGCCATCGTGCCGGGTCTTGCTTTTGATGAACACTTGAACCGGCTGGGATACGGCGGCGGGTTTTACGACCGTTTTCTTGCCGGCCATCCGGGACTTTGCCGGGTGGGGCTGGCCTTCGAGTGTCAGATCCTTGCAGAGCTCCCGGTTACGGAGCTGGACTGCCCTATGGATGTGGTGGTGACGGAAAGGAGGAGCATTTATGCAGATGGGACTGCCTAAAGACCCGGTGATGCTGCTGAGTGTGGTGAACACCAAGCTCAGGGATCAGTATCCATCCCTTGAGGCGCTGTGTGAGGATATGCAGGCTGATCAGGAGTGGATCCTGCGCACCCTTAAGGGCATCGATTATGAATACGATGCTTCCAGACACCGTTTTGTCTGAGAGACCTCTGTTTGTAAAAAAATAGAGTGGATTCTAAAAAATGAGCATTTTTAGTTGACAAAGGGGTTTCAGAGGGTTTAATATTGAAAACAATCAGTATAAAAGATATGAGAGGTTCAAAGGAGGAATTATTATGAAAATGAAAAAAGCACTGAGCCTTGTACTTGCGGCTTCCCTGGCGCTTACGTCACTGGCAGCCTGCGGCGGCGGTTCCGATGAGGAACAGGCTTCCAATTCTGATACCTTTAAGATCGGCGGCATTGGACCTACCACAGGTGATGCAGCTGCTTACGGAACAGCCGTACAGAACGGCGCGCAGCTGGCGGTAGATGAGATCAATGAGGCCGGCGGAATCAACGGCAAACAGATCGAGTTCCAGTTTGAGGATGACCAGAACAACTCTGAGAAATCCGTCAACGCGTACAACACTCTGAAGGACTGGGGTATGCAGATGCTGGTTGGTACCGTAACTTCCAACCCCTGTACCGCAGTTGTGAAAGAGACCGCTGAGGACAATATGTTCCAGCTGACTCCTTCCGCTACAGCGGTTGAGAGTATCCAGTATGACAATGCGTTCCGTATCTGCTTCTCTGATCCCAGTCAGGGAACTGCATCCGCGGACTATATCGCAGACAACAAGCTGGCAACCAAGGTTGCAGTAATTTACAACAGCTCTGATGTATATTCTTCCGGTATTTACCAGAACTTTGCCAAAGAAGCAGAGGCTAAGGGACTGGAAGTAGTAGCTGCAGAGGCGTTCACCGCTGACAGCAAGACAGACTTCTCTGTACAGCTGCAGAAGGCCAAGAGCTCCGGCGCTGAGCTGGTATTCCTGCCGATCTACTATCAGGAAGCTTCCCTGATCCTGACTCAGGCAGACAAGATGGGCTTCACACCGAAGTTCTTCGGATGTGACGGTCTGGACGGACTGCTGGATGTAGAAGGATTTGATACTTCTCTTGCAGAAGGTGTTATGCTTCTGACCCCGTTCACCGCTGACGCGGAGGACGAGATGACCCAGACCTTTGTCAAAGCTTATGAAGAGGCCTTTGATATCGCTCCGATCCAGTTCGCAGCTGACGCTTATGACTGTATCTACGCCATCAAGGCAGCTGCTGAGCAGGGAGAGGTTACACCGGATATGAGCGTTTCCGATATGTGTGAAGCGATGAAGACCGCAATGACCGAGATCACCATCGACGGTCTGACCGGAGCAGGCATCACCTGGTCTGCAGACGGCGAGCCTTCCAAGGAAGCAAAAGCTGTAGTGATCAGCAACGGCACTTACGAGGCAATGTAATATCATTTACAAAGGAATCGGAGGGCTGCCTTTGGGCAGCCCTTTCTTAGAGAAAAAGAGATGAGAGGGTGTGTGTATGGATTTTGTATCTTATTTGATCAACGGATTAAGCCTGGGAAGCGTATACGCGATCATCGCCCTTGGATACACCATGGTATACGGCATTGCCAAGATGCTGAACTTTGCTCACGGTGATGTTATCATGATCGGCGCTTATGTGGCGCTGACCTGTATGACCACCTCAGGACTTCCGCCTGTAGCCAGCGTGCTGGCAGCGGTGGTAGCCTGTACCGCTCTGGGTGTATTGATCGAGCGTGTCGCCTACAAACCTCTGCGGAATGCGGCATCCCCGCTGGCTGTACTGATCACGGCCATCGGCGTCAGCTACCTGCTGCAGAACCTGGCGCTTCTGATCTTCGGACCGAACAATCAGTCTTTCCAGACGGTAGTAAGCTGGTCCGGTCTGTCTCTGGCAGGCGGAAAACTGAACATCTCCGGCGAGACCATTGTCACCATCATTGCCTGTATCGTGATCATGGTGGTACTGATGCTCTTCATCCGCAAGTCCAAGGCCGGACAGGCCATGCGCGCCGTGTCCGAGGACAAGGGCGCAGCCCAGCTGATGGGTATCAATGTGAACGGGACTATTGCCCTGACCTTCGCCATCGGCTCCGCCCTGGCGGCCATCGCAGGTGTATTGCTCTGTTCTGCTTATCCCAGCCTGTCCCCCTACACCGGGGCCATGCCGGGTATCAAGGCTTTCGTGGCGGCGGTATTTGGCGGTATCGGCTCCATCCCCGGAGCGTTTATCGGAGGAATCCTTCTGGGTGTGATCGAGATCCTGGCCCGTGCCTATATCTCATCCCAGATGGCGGACGCCATTGTGTTTGCAGTCCTGATCATCGTTCTTCTGGTGAAGCCTACCGGTATCCTGGGCAAGAACATTCAAGAGAAAGTGTAGGTGGGGGGAAGATGTTG
The DNA here is from genome assembly GCF_048354975.1 of Massilistercora timonensis. Lineage (NCBI taxonomy): Bacteria > Bacillati > Bacillota > Clostridia > Eubacteriales > Massilistercora > Massilistercora timonensis. The sequence goes on from NZ_DBGCJQ010000071.1 coordinate 7,036, forward strand.
AAGAAGATGAAGAAAACGACAAAAAATAATCTGATCACCTACGCAATGGTGATCATTGTATACGTGATCGCCCAGACCATGATCTCAACCGGAAGCATGTCCAGTCTGCTGGAAGGTCTGATGGTGCCCCTTTGCATGTACGCCATCATGGCTGTTTCTCTGAACTTGGTAGTAGGCTTCCTGGGCGAGCTGAGCCTGGGACATGCAGGATTTTTGTGCGTGGGAGCGTTCTCCAGTGCATTTTTCTCAAGATGTACCCAGGATGTGATCACGGCGGCGCCTTTGCGGTTTTTCCTGGCGCTTTTGATCGGAGCCGCCACAGCGGCAGTATTCGGGATCCTGATCGGGATTCCGGCCCTGCGGCTGAAAGGTGACTACCTGGCCATCGTAACCCTGGCTTTTGGCGAGATCATCAAGAACCTGGTAAATGTCCTCTGGATCGGAAAGGACGCCGACGGGTTCCATTTCTCCATGAAGGACGCCATGTCCCTTGACATGGACCTGGAAGGAGACGTGATCATCAACGGACCTCAGGGGATCACAGGGACGCCAACGGATTCTACCTTCCTGATCGGCGTCATCCTCCTTCTGATCACGCTCTTTATTGTGACAAACCTGGTAGATTCCAGAGACGGCCGCGCCATTATGGCCATCCGGGACAACCGGATCGCGGCAGAGTCCGTGGGGATCAATATCACCAAATATAAACTGATGGCATTTACCGTTTCTGCGGCCCTGGCAGGCCTGGCGGGCGTACTGTACTCCCACAACCTGTCCAGTCTTACCGCCACCACGGATAACTTCGGCTACAACATGTCCATCATGATCCTGGTATTCGTAGTGCTGGGCGGCATCGGGAATATCCGGGGCTCCATCATCGCCGCGGTAGTCCTGACTCTGATCCCGGAGCTTTTAAGAGAGCTGTCCGACTACCGGATGCTGATCTACGCCATCGTGCTGATCGTGATGATGCTGTTCAACTGGGCTCCTAAGGCCATCGAGTGGAGAGAGCGGCATCTGGCGTTCCTGAAATTCAGAAAAAAGGAGGTTAACTAACCATGGCTGCATTATTAGATGTAAAAAACCTGGGAATCTCCTTCGGAGGACTGCGGGCGGTGGACAGCTTCGACCTCTCCATTCAGGAGAAGCAGCTCTACGGCCTGATCGGCCCAAACGGCGCCGGCAAGACCACCGTATTCAACCTGCTCACAGGCGTGTATAAACCAGACACCGGCAAGGTGATCCTGGACGGAAAAGATATCACCGGTAAGAAGACTATTGAGGTCAACAAAGAAGGGATCGCCAGAACCTTCCAGAACATCCGGCTCTTCAAAGAGTTGTCTGTTCTGGACAATGTGAAGGTGGGCCTCCACAATCACCATCCTTATTCTGCGGTAACCGGGATCCTGCGGCTGCCGGGCTATAAGAAAGTGGAAAAAGAGATGGATGAGAAGGCTATGGAGATTCTCAAGGTCTTCGGACTGGAGGAAGAAGCCCTGTACAAGGCATCCAACCTTCCTTACGGCAAGCAGCGGAAGCTGGAGATCGCCCGTGCGCTGGCCACAGAGCCGAAGCTTCTGCTTCTGGACGAACCGGCGGCAGGCATGAACCCCAACGAGACGGGAGAACTGATGGATACCATCCGTTTCGTGCGGGATGAATTTAAGATGACCATCCTTCTCATCGAACATGACATGAAACTGGTCAGCGGGATCTGCGAGGAACTTACCGTCTTAAACTTCGGGCAGATCCTGGCGCAGGGAGAGACCAGCGAGGTCTTAAACTCCCCGCAGGTGATCAACGCATATCTGGGAGAATAAGGAGGAAAAGGTTATGGCAATGCTTACGATCAAAGACCTGGAAGTTTACTACGGCGTGATCCAGGCAATCAAAGGAGTTTCCTTCGAAGTCAACCAGGGCGAGGTGATCGCGCTGATCGGAGCCAACGGCGCCGGGAAGACGACTATCCTCCACACCATTACCGGGCTGCTTGCCCCGAAGAACGGTTCTGTGGTATTTGAAGGAAAAGAACTGACGAAAATGCCGGCCCATAAGATCGTGTCTCTTGGCATGGCGCATGTGCCGGAAGGGCGGCGTGTGTTCGCGGACTTAAGTGTCTATGAGAATCTGCGGATGGGCGCTTATACAAGAAAAGACAGAAATGAGATCGAAGAGACGCTGGAGAAGGTATATCAGCGTTTCCCACGGCTCAAAGAGAGAAGAAACCAGATGGCAGGAACCTTAAGCGGCGGCGAGCAGCAGATGCTGGCCATGGGCCGGGCGTTGATGTCCAAGCCCAAGATCCTTCTGATGGACGAGCCTTCCATGGGGCTTTCCCCCATCATGGTAAATGAGATCTTCTCCATCATCCAGGAGGTCAGCGACAGCGGAACTACCGTGCTCCTGGTGGAGCAGAACGCCAAGAAGGCGCTGTCCATCGCGGACCGGGGATATGTTCTGGAGACAGGAAACATCGTACTGGAAGGAAAGGCATCAGATCTTCTGAATAATGATTCCATCAAGAAAGCATATTTAGGTGAATAGGGGGTCGTCTTATGGATAACATTGTAATTACCATCGCCAGACAGTACGGAAGCGGCGGAAAGACCATCGGCGCCATGCTGGCCCGGGATCTTGGGATCAACTGCTACAGCCGGGAGATCCTGAAGATGGCTTCTGAGGAAAGCGGGATCAATGAGCGGCTGTTCGGCCAGGCGGACGAGCGGGTGAAGATCGCCAGCTGGTTCAAGGTGCTGAAAAAGCCTTACGAAGGAGAGCTTCTTCCGCCGGAGAGCAGCGGATTTGTCTCAGACGAGAACCTTTTCAACTACCAGGCTAAAGTGATCAAAGATCTGGCGGAGAAGGAATCCTGCGTGATCGTGGGACGGTGCGCGGACTTCGTGCTGAAGGATTATCCCAATGTGATGAGCGTATTTATCCACGCAGACAAGGATTTCTGCATGGAGCGATCCCTGGAGCGCAACAGCATGACCCGCCCGGAGATGGAGCGGTTCATTGAGAAGACGGACAAATACCGGGGAGATTTCTACCGGTACTATACCGGGCATCAGTGGGAGGACGCCAGAAACTACGACCTGTGCCTGAACAGCGGAAAACTTGGCTTTGAGAAATGTGTCGAGGCCATCAAGGGCTATATGAAGGTCCGGTTTGAATAATCGAAAGACAGGAACCAACATGCATATGCTTGAGAACATACCGGCAAAAGAGCCGGAGAGACAGTATTATTTCATAGAGAAAGCCAGAGAACTGGTGCAGGAGAGAAAGGAGACGCTTGGGCGTCCCCTTTCTTATCACGTGATCACGTTCGGCTGCCAGATGAACGCCAGGGATTCGGAGAAACTTAGAGGGATCCTGGAATCTGTAGGCTATGAGGAGGCCCCGGAAGACCGGGCGGATTTTGTGATCTACAACACCTGTACCGTACGGGAGAACGCCAATACCAGGCTTTACGGGCGGCTGGGGCAGCAAAAACCCCGGAAGAAAAAGAACCCTCATATGATGATCGCCCTGTGCGGCTGCATGATGCAGGA
>NZ_DBGCJQ010000072.1:0-10095 GCF_048354975.1 Massilistercora timonensis
TACCACGTCCCAGATTGAAAATACCCTGTCCCTTTTTAGATCAACAACGATTTTCCGGTCATTTCTTTTGGCTGCTCCATACCCATCAGCTGGATCAGTGTGGGGGCGATGTCTGCCAGGCAGCCGCCCTCTCTTAAGCGGTAAGCCGGATCTGCGTTCACCAGGATGAACGGCACCGGATTGGTGGTGTGGGCCGTAAATGGCTCGCCGGTCTCATCGTCAATGAGCTGCTCTGCGTTTCCGTGGTCCGCGCAGATGAACATCTGTCCGTCCACTTCTTTGATGGCTGCAACTGCCTTGCCCACGCACTCATCAACCGCCTCGATGGCCTTGATGGCCGCCGCCTCTACTCCGGTATGTCCTACCATGTCCGGATTAGCGAAATTGATGATGATCACATCATATTTCCCGGAGCGGATGGCCTCGGTCAGCTTGTCGCACACTTCATAAGCGCTCATCTCCGGCTTCAGATCATAGGTGGCAACCTTGGGGGATTTCACCAGGATCCGGTCCTCGCCCTCGTTTGGCTCTTCTACGCCTCCGTTGAAGAAGAAGGTAACGTGAGCATATTTCTCTGTTTCCGCGATCCGCGCCTGCTTCAGGCCGTGAGCCGCCAGATATTCTCCAAAGGTATTGGTGATCTCTTCTTTTACGAAAGCGATCTCTTTATTCTCAATGGTCACATCATATTCTGTGAAACATACATAGGTGGTCTTCACCCGCTCGCCCCGTTCAAACCCTGTGAACTCGTCATCACAGAAGGTACGGGTGATCTCTCTTGCCCGGTCCGGGCGGAAGTTAAAGAAGATGATGGAATCCTTCTCCTTTACCGTAGCCGTGGGTTTCCCGTCTTTCATTACAACGGTGGGCAGCACAAACTCATCGGTGGTATCCTTGTCGTAGGAAGCCTGGATCCCTGCCGGTCCGCTCACTGCCTGCTCGCCCTCGCCGTACACCAGCGCCCGGTAAGCCTTCTCCACACGATCCCAGCGGTTGTCCCGGTCCATAGCGTAGTAACGGCCCATCACCGTAGCCACTTCTCCTACGCCCAGTTCCTTCATCTTCGCTTCCAGCTGCTCTACATACTCTTTGCCAGATGCCGGAGGGGTATCTCTTCCGTCCAGGAAACAGTGTACGTAAACCTTCCCAATGCCCTGGCGCTTCGCCAGTTCCAGCAGCCCGTAAATGTGCTCGATATGACTGTGCACACCGCCGTCGGACACCAGTCCCATAAGATGCAGGCTGGAATCATTGGCCTTCACATTCTCGCAGGCGGAAAGAAGAGCTTTATTCTCAAAGAAATCTCCATCCTGGATAGCCTTGGTGATTTTAGTCAGGTCCTGATAAACGATCCTGCCGGCTCCCATATTCAGGTGTCCCACCTCAGAGTTTCCCATCTGTCCTTCCGGAAGTCCTACCGCCATCCCGCTGGCATTGCCCTTTACAAAGGGATACTCCTTCATCAGCTGGTCCATCACCGGCGTCTTCGCCTCAGCCACCGCATTGCCTTTTTCACACTCATTCAGTCCGTATCCGTCCAGGATCATCAATACTGTTGGTTTCTTGCTCATGTTCTTATTCTCCTTCTTTTTCTATCTTTTTCGACATATCTCGACACGGTTTCCCGGTCCGCCCTCTGCGCTACTCCTCGCCGCACAGACGCTTCATCCAGGCGTCCGCAAGCTTAATCCAGCACTGGCAGCCTTCTTCCACCCCGGACCCGTCCAGCCGCTCCACAAGCGGGGACGCAAGACTCAGCCCATGGGGCCCTTCCGGGAAAATGTGCAGTTCCACCGGAACACCTGCTTTCTTAAGCGCCATTGCCAGAAGGAAGGAATTCTCCACCGGCACTGTCTCATCTGTGGCTGTATGCCATATGAAAGACGGGGGCGTATCCCCGGTCACCTGCTCCTCCAGGGAAAAATGTTCTTTTTCCTTCTCAAAATCTTCTCCCAGCAGGTTGCAAAAACTCCCCAGATGGCCCTCAGGCTCTGACGATGTGACCACCGGATAGCTGAACATCAGCCCTGCCGGCCGCAGCACATCCGCCGATGTATGAAGCTCCTTCGCCAGCCACTCCTTCTTCCAGAACACCCCCAGCATGCCGATCAGATGACCGCCTGCCGATGCCCCGTGGAGCAGGATATGATCGGTATCCACCTGCCATTCCTCCGCCCTGGCGCGGATCAGCTTCATCACTTCTCCCAGCTCCAGAAGAGGGGTTGGAAATCTGGCCGGAGCCACAGAGTACCGCAGCACACAGGCGTGATAACCCTGATCCAGGAAATGCACCGCCAGAGGCTCACCCTCCCGGTAACTCAGCTTCTCGTACCCTCCGCCCGGGCAGATCACCACCATGGGCCGCTTCTGGATCCGGATCTTCTCCGTGGGCGTATCCAGAAGATAGGTCTCAAGCTTTGCATATTCCAAAGAACCTTCCACCTGTATGGGTATCTCAAGATATCTCATTCTTCTCCTCCTTGTCACCGGATGCTATTATACAACAATTTCCCTGTTTTGAAAACATCCGATTCCTGTTTGTCCCCCTGATCTGCCTTCAGGATATAAAGTCTGGACTCAAAATCCCGGCACATTTTTTCATTTCCCTGTGCCTGCCCGGAAGAGGCGTCCGTTGTGATCAATCCTGCGTTCATCAGCTCGCTTCCGTAATGGATGTCCCTTCCCCCATTGACCCTATAAGGCAGATCCTCAGTCAACCCTTTCAGGCGAAGCCGGGTATAGGGCAGATTGACGCCGTTCAGGACACGGTACCAGCCTACGATGGCCTCCTTCCTGTCTTCGCTTACCACCATCCAGGCCGAAGTATTATGTTCAAAGGGGCTCTGCAGCCGGTAAAATGTGCCGAACTGGAATAACTGCCGGTACTGTTTCATAAATGCGATCTGCCCCTTTACCTCTTCCTGTTCATCGGCCGTCAAGGTATTCAGGTCCAGCTCATAGCCAAATGTCCCGAAATATGCCACATTCGCTCTTGTATCCAGCGGTGTGATCCGGTTGATCTGATGGTTGGGAACGACAGACACATGGGTTCCCATGCTGCTCACCGGATAACAGTAGGAAGTCCCGTACTGGATCTTGATCCGCTCTACTGCGTCAGAATCATCGCTGGTCCAGCACTGAGGCGCGTAATACAGCATTCCCGGATCAAACCGCCCGCCTCCGCTTGCGCAGGATTCAAAGAGAACCTGCGGGAATTTTGAAGTCAGCCTCTCATAAAGATCATAGACTCCAAGGATATACCGGTGATAGACCTCCCCCTGCCGGTCAGGCGGAAGCGCCGCTGAATAACATTCCGTGATACTCCGGTTCATGTCCCATTTGATATAAGACACCTTTGCCTCAGAAAGGATCTTATCCATCATCTCATAGATCCGGTCCACCACTTCTTTTCTGGAAAAATCCAGCACGTACTGGTATCTTCCATGAGAATTCCTGCGTCCAGGCGCCTGAATGATCCAGTCCGGATGTTCCCGGTAAAGGTCAGAATCCTTATTCACCATCTCTGGCTCAAACCAGAGACCGAATTTCATACCCAGATCTTCAATCCGCCGTGCCAGCCCGGTGATCCCGTTCTTCAGGCGATCCGGATTGGCCACCCAGTCGCCTAATCCTGCCTGTTCCCCGCACCGTTTCCCAAACCAGCCGTCATCCAGCACAAACAATTCCACGCCGCACTCTCTTGCCTTTTCCGCGATTTCGACCAGCTTGTCTTCTGTAAAATCAAAATAGGTGGCCTCCCAGTTATTGATCAGGATCGGGCGCACCCGGTCCCTCCAGTAACCTCTTGCAAGACGCTTCTGATACAGCCTGTGGAAGGTCTGGCTTAAATGGTTCAGCCCCTGATCCGTATATACCATCACTGCTTCCGGCGTCTGGAATTCCTCAGAAGGATCCAGTTTCCAGTCAAAGCAGTGGGGATGGATCCCCAGCAGCACTCTCGCCGTATCGTAGGTATCCACCTCCACCTGCGCCAGGAAATTGCCGCTGTAGATCAGGCTAAATCCAATGGCTTCCCCCTGAAACTCATCCGCCGTCGGACGCTTCAGGATCATAAATGGATTGTGGTTGTGGGAAGAATTTCCTCTGATACTGCCCACAGACTGGATCCCCTGCTCCAGCCTTCTCGTCTTTGGATACCGCTCTCTCGCCCAGGCGCCGGAGAACTGGATCATATCATAGCCGCTGTCCGGAAGATCCAGACAGAGGCTCATGGCCGACTGCAAATGAAGCGCCTGTTCCCCCCGGTTTACAAAACGCGCGTTCCTTGCCAGGATCCCGCCTGCGGCAAAAATGGTGTAAAACAGCTCCAGCTCCAGCCCTGTCACCGGGTCCGCCAGCCGGATCACCAGCGTCTCGGCCTCTTCTTCATTTTCAACATAGGTTGCCGGAAGTCCGGGAAGCTTGGGCTTCCCTGCCTGGATCCTGTATTCCCGGAAACAGAACTCCGAGATCCGGCTTCCGTTTTCCTGAAGGACTTCTGTGGCAGGCATGCGATAGTCCGAGGTGCCGAACACCCCGTATTCCTGCCGGATATGCTCCATAGAAAACCGGTTGTCCGTATCAAACACACAGGAGGACATGGGACGTGAAGAAGTCTCCAGAAAATAAGAACAGTCCTCCGGTATCTGAATACGTTTTCCAAAATAAATCTGACCCATCTGATGATTGGGAAGTACTTTCATGATATAACTGATCTCCTGATTATAAAGATGAAAGGTATCTCCCGCCCGATTCACTGCAATCCCCATTGCACACTCCTCCTGCTGTTTCTATTGAATAATTCCCGGAAAAGGAAACGGCGCATTCTGGAATCTCCAGGACACGCCGTCTGTCTCTCCTATTGCTTCCGCTGCTTATTTGTAATTTACGATTTTACCAAAGTCAGCCTTCAAGGAAGCTCCGCCCACCAGGCCGCCGTCAATGTCAGCCTGAGCAAATAATTCCGCTGCATTTCCTGCGTTCACAGATCCACCGTACTGGATACGGATAGCTTCTGCAGTAGCCTCATCATAAACTTCCGCGATGCACTCACGAATGCCCTTGCACACTTCCTCTGCCTGCTCGGTGGTTGCAGTCTTTCCGGTTCCGATAGCCCAGATCGGCTCATAAGCGATAACCATAGCCTTTGCCTGGTCGGCTGTTACGTTCTGAAGGCCTACCTTTACCTGCTGACGGATGAAATCCATGGTCACGCCCTGCTCTCTCTGCTCCAGAGTCTCGCCGCAGCACATGATGGGGGTGATACCATGTTCGAAAGCTTTCAGCACCTTCTTATTTACATCCTCATTGGTCTCTCCAAAGTAGTCTCTTCTCTCAGAGTGACCCAGAACCACATATTTTACGCCGGCGTCTACCAGCATAGCCGGAGCGATCTCGCCGGTGTAGGCTCCGCTCTCTTCAAAATACATATTCTCTGCCCCAACCTGGATGTTGGTTCCCTTGCAGGCCTCTACCACCGGAACGATGTCGATGGCCGGCACGCAGAATACTACGTCTACTTCTTCATTTGCTACCAGTGGTTTCAGTTCTTCCACCAGGGCAACTGCCTCGCTAGGAGTCTTGTTCATCTTCCAGTTGCCTGCGATAATTTTCTTTCTTGCCATTTTCTTAGTCTCCTTAAATTGTATGAAATAAAATGGGTATGTTCGCTCGCGCTCGTCAACTACGGCGAACTAAGTAAACGCTAACCTCAACCTTCGCGCTGCCAGACGGGTATGTTCGCCTCCGCTAGGACTCACGCTTCGCATTTCATGCTCGCGCTCGTCAACTACGGCGAACTAAGTAAACGCTAAGCTAAGGAAGTTCTTCGAGACTAGGCTCGAAAAGACCTCGCCAAGTTCCGAAGAACTAAATTCGCACTAGGTTCGAAAAAACCTCACCAAGTGCTCTATTTATCATTAGCGGCTGCTACGCCGGGCAGTTCTTTGCCTTCCAGGAATTCCAGGGAAGCTCCGCCGCCGGTGGAGATGTGGGTCATCTTGTCGCCATATCCCAACTGGTTTACTGCTGCTGCAGAATCTCCGCCGCCGATGATGGTGGTGGCGTCTGTCTCTGCCAGAGCCTTGGCAACTGCCTCAGTGCCGTGTGCGAAGTTTGGCATCTCGAACGCTCCCATAGGCCCGTTCCATACAACGGTCTTAGCGTCCTTCACGGCATCGCAGAAGATCTTCTCTGTCTCCGGTCCGATATCCAAGCCTTCCCAGTCTTCCGGGATCTCGCCTGCTTTTACTACTTTCTTGTTAGCCTCATTGGAGAAATCATCTGCGATCACGGTATCAACAGGAAGCAGAAGCTTCACGCCTTTCTCCTCAGCCTTTTTCAGCATGTTCAGCGCATATTCGCAGTAATCTTCCTCAAGAAGAGATTTACCTACGCTTCCGCCCTGCGCCTTGCTGAAGGTGTAGGACATACCGCCGCCGATGATCAGGGTGTCTACTTTATCAAGCAGATTCTCGATCACAGAGATCTTGCTGGAAACTTTGGCTCCGCCCAGGATGGCCACAAAGGGACGTTCCGGATTATTCACTGCATTTCCAAGGAAATCGATCTCTTTCTGCATCAGATATCCTACTACAGCGGTATCTACATACTGGGTAACGCCTACGTTGGAGCAATGCGCTCTGTGTGCGGTTCCAAAGGCGTCGTTTACAAATACATCGCACAGGGAAGCCAGCTCTTTGCTGAACTCCTCGCCGTTCTTGGTCTCCTCCGCACGATAACGGGTGTTCTCAAGAAGGATCACATCGCCGTCTTTCATGGCTTCTACCGCAGCCTTTGCGTTTGGTCCCACAACTTCCGGATCAGCGGCAAATTTTACTTCCTGGCCCAGAAGCTCGGACAGGCGTACTGCCACAGGCGCCAGGGAAAGTTCCGGAACCGGCTGTCCCTTGGGCTTGCCAAGATGGGAACAAAGGATAACCTTTCCACCGTCAGCGATCAGCTTCTTGATGGTGGGAAGAGCTGCTACCAGACGGTTCTCGTCAGTGATCTTTCCATCGATCAGCGGTACGTTGAAATCGCATCTTACCAGGACTTTCTTTCCTTTTACATTAATATCGTCTACAGATTTTTTATTAAGCATAAGTCTGCCTCCTCAATTTTTATAATTTCATCCAGAAAAGGGTCCGGTCCTTGAAAGACCGGACCCTTTTTTGAGTCTTGATTATGCTAATTCAGAGAAGTATTTGATTGTTCTTACCATCTGGCTGGTGTATGAATTCTCATTGTCATACCAGGAAACAACCTGAACCTGTGTGGTTCCGTTGTCCAGAGGAAGTACCATCGTCTGAGTAGCGTCGAACAGAGAACCATATCTCATACCGATGATATCGCTGGATACGATCTCGTCTGTGTTGTATCCGAAGGACTCGTTGGAAGCAGCCTTCATAGCCTCGTTGATCTGATCAACGGTTACGTTGCCCTCTACAACAGCGGTCAGGATCGTGGTAGAACCTGTCGGGGTCGGAACACGCTGAGCAGCTCCGATCAGTTTGCCGTTCAGTTCCGGGATAACCAGACCGATGGCTTTCGCAGCGCCGGTGCTGTTAGGAACGATGTTGCAGGCAGCCGCACGGGATCTTCTCAGATCGCCTTTTCTCTGCGGTCCGTCCAGAGTCATCTGATCGCCTGTGTAAGCGTGGATGGTACACATGATACCTGTCTTGATCGGTGCAAGGTCGTTCAGAGCCTTTGCCATCGGAGCCAGACAGTTTGTAGTACAGGAAGCTGCGGAGATAACAGTATCTTCCGGCTTCAGGGTGTTGTGGTTTACATTATATACGATAGTTGGCAGGTCGTTTCCAGCCGGTGCGGAGATAACGACTTTTCTTGCTCCAGCTTTTACGTGTGCGGAAGCCTTCTCCTTGGAGGTGTAGAAACCTGTACACTCCAGAACAACGTCTACACCGATCTCTCCCCAGGGAAGCTCCTCAGCGTTTGCCTTTGCGTAGATCTTGATCTCCTTGCCGTCAACGATGATAGAGTCATCGGTTGCCTGTACGGTGTCAGCCAGTGCGTATTTGCCCTGTGAAGAATCATACTTTAACAGGTGAGCAAGCATCTTCGGAGATGTCAGGTCGTTGATCGCAACTACCTCATATCCCTCTGCTCCGAACATCTGTCTGAACGCAAGACGTCCAATACGGCCGAATCCATTGATCGCTACTTTTACTGCCATGATTAATTCCTCCTAAAAAGTTTAATTCGCCGCTTTCCGCGGCTTTATTTGTCAATCCCTTAACATTGTTAAAGAATCATCAACTGTAGATAATTGTACTAAATCCAATGCAAAAATTCAAGTCTCTATTTGTATTTTTATGGAAGATGCTTAAAAACCGGCTTTCTGTCCTTAAATTCTGTATAATATTCAAAACCGCAGGCTCTCAGGATCTCCCCCACCTTGTGGTAATCATAGGCGACGTGCTCCGGACAGTGCCCGTCCGCCCCTACTGTAATGATCTCTCCTCCCAGTTCCCGGTAACGCTTCAGTACATCCGGATGGGGATGGGCGAAGGGAAGACCGTACTTCAGGCCAGCTGTATTTAATTCCAGCCCTTTCCCGTTCTCTATCAGAAAGCGCAGGATCTCATCGATCTCCTGGGAGAACCGTTCATACCGGTAATCTCTCTCCCGGTTCCTTCCGTACCGGACCACATAATCCAGATGGCCCAGCACGTCAAAGTCCTGAAAGGCCCGGATGTCTTCCAGCGTCTCGGTAAATGTCTGCCGGTAAGCCTCTGTGTCCGTCTGGCTGGCAAAAAGCTGTCCGGTGGCCGGATCAGAGGAATCCACACAATGGACGGACCCGATAACAAAGTCAAAGGGATACCGGGACACAAACTCCCGGTAATAATCTCCCAGGTAAGGCCGCAGTCCCAGCTCCACGCCGATCCTGACGTCGATCTGATCCCGGTATTTCTCCTGCAGGGGACGAAGAGTCCTGAAATACATTTCCGGGTCAAAAATACTCTCCTCTCCCCACTCCATATCGTCCTTGTCAAAATGATCTGTAAAACAGATCATCTCCAGTCCTTTCCCAATAGCCGCCCGGATCATCTCCTCCGGAGCCGCCCCGGAATCATGGGAAAAGAATGAATGCATATGCACGTCTGCCCTCATGATTGTTTGTCCTCTCTTATCTAGTCTTGTCATTTCCCCGGATGGTCCCGCCGCCCAGTACGCAGTCGTCCTCATACAATACCACTGCCTGTCCCGGGGTGACGGCCCGCTGGGGTTCTTCAAAGGTGCACAGGATCTCATCCTCTCCGGTCTTTTCTACGGTGCACCAGGCGCCCCTGTGGTTATAACGGATCTTGGCCCACACCCGCCGGGGAGCCGTAAGATCCGGGATCGCCATGAAATTCACCTGGTCCGCCCGGACGGTACGGGTCAGGGCGTTTTCCGCCGGTCCCACCACAATCTCATTGGTCTCTGGCCGGATCTCCAGCACGAACACCGGCATTCCCATGGAAAGTCCCAGGCCCTTCCGCTGGCCCACCGTATAATGGATGATCCCCTTATGCTGTCCCACCACTGTACCGTCCGCAAGGACAAAGTTACCGGGAATGCTTTCTCTCCCGGTATATTCCCGGATGTAGGAGGCATAGTCTCCGTCCGGGACAAAGCAGATGTCCTGGCTGTCTGGCTTATCCGCCACGCGAAGGCCCAGTTCCTGGGCAATCTCGCGGATCCTGCCCTTGTCATAAGCGCCTACCGGCATCAGGGTATGGGCAAGCTGCTCCTGGGTCAGACTGTACAGGGCGTAAGTCTGATCCTTCTCCCCGCCCTTTGCCCTGCCAAGGGTATACCTTCCATTATCCAGCTGACAGACCCGGGCGTAATGCCCGGTGGCGATATAATCCGCCCCGATGGCCCGGCTCCGGTTAAGGAGGGCTTCCCACTTCACATACCGGTTGCAGGCGATGCAGGGATTGGGGGTTCGCCCCTTCTCATATTCCTGCACAAAATAGTCGATCACCTGCTCCCGGAATTCCTGCCGGAAATTCATGACATAATAGGGGATCCCAAGGGAAGCCGCTACTCTTCTTGCATCCTCCACCGCGCTTAAGCCGCAGC
>NZ_DBGCJQ010000073.1:0-47515 GCF_048354975.1 Massilistercora timonensis
TTAATCAAGTTGTCCGGGGTTCGAATCCCCGCACGCTCATGGAATGAGAGTGGCGGAAACTTTGCAGATGCGGGTTTCCGCTGTTTTTTGATTTTCTCTTGCTAGTGTGCCAATCTATCCGTTCCGGGCAAGATGTTAAACTACGAAGAGTAGTCGCTTATCCTTGCCAAGATGCGAGCGACTACTCTTTTCGTTTATTGTAATGTAAAAGACCCCGCATTGCTGCGAGGTCTGCTTTTAAGATTATGTTATCAATTTTACTGACAGGTGTTTGGTATTATAAAAGATAAGTTATTCAGCCGGGTGGCACTCCGGCATCTCTTTAAGACCACTTGGGCGTGATAGCTGCCTGTTCTATCCTTGAATATCTTATCTTTATAAACAGAATACTCAATTTTGTGTTTTTATATTATAACAGAAACGGGTATTTGTCAAATCGTTTAGACTTTCCAAGCTCTTCCTTGTGATATGTAATTGTTTAATTGCGAATCCCTTAACGGGTACATGGTTCGATAAGCCAGGCGGCCATCTGCAGACAGTCGCACTGCGACAGAAACATTATCCGTAAATTTGCAGATAAATGAAATACTGTCTTTGTTTGGGTGAATGCTGATGTAATCGGGATGTCTGATAATCCAGGGAATTCGTTCAAAGCAAAATTCATATTCCTCCTCAGAGGAAAAATCTTTTCGATGTCGTTCTTGTGTGTTTAACGCGGTCGCGCCAAAACAAAATTTCCTTATCAGGCGAAAGAATGTCGGTAAATTCCGGATATTTTCCGAGAATAGAGTTTATGATATCTTTTCGTATTCGTCCAATAGAAACATAGCTTATTTCATCAGAAAATAAGTCCGTACTTAATAAATCAACATGTTTTATCACAAATCACCTTCTTCCATTTTTGCACAGCGCTACCCCAGTGTTATCGCACTAGAATGGTTGACTTTTAAAGTGTACTTGCTATAATATACTTAACAGGACAGCCGGAAGGTGAGTGCAGGTCACCCGACCCGGCGAATAAGTTTCAAACTATCAGAGATGGACGTTCACTTTTCTCAGGAGCAGGACGTCTATTTCTTATGTGTAAAATTCAGAATAGATACTATCAGTAAGGCGATGCTTACGATCAAGCTCAGTTCCTCATATGTACTCATAATAATCACCACCTTCCGCAAGGACTCGGAATCGGGTGAGAACACGTCCCCCGGCTGCCCGGGTAAGTATATTAGGCTAAATGGTGTAGCTGATTAGTTCAGGATAATTATAAGTAGAATATTAGAAAAGCTGATTGCTGAAATGAGAGATGGTAAGGACTCATTTAGAAAAGCAATTAATATATGAAAGTTATAGCAAATCATTTTTAAAAAAGCAAGAGGGATTATAACATTCCTCTGACGATTTTCGGGCCGGATTGGAAATAAATTTGGAAATTTTTGTTGACAAGCCCCGGAAATTCGTTTATTGTAGTTAAAGATAAAAGGGAGTAACTTGCATCAGTATTTATCCTGATGTTTACGACGTCGTCAGTACGATAAGCAATTGTCCGGGTCGTAATGAAATAGTGAGACTTTTATTGCACACACTAAGTATGCAATAGAGGTCTCTTTTTTTGAGTCTATTGCAGGAAAGAGAGGAATTCATATGTTGACAAGTGAACAGGCCAGACAAAATCAAGAGAAATATGGATTTAATGAGCTGATGGAGGGCAAGAAGAAGAGTACCCTGCAGATCTTCCTGGAGCAGTACAAGGATTTCCTGGTGATCATTCTGATCTTCGCCGCCATTATCTCCGGTTTCCTGGGAGATGCGGAGAGTGCGCTGGTTATCTTTGTGGTGATCACCATGAACGCCATCCTGGGAACGGTGCAGACCGTGAAGGCGGAGCAGTCTCTGAACAGCCTGAAGCAGCTGTCCGCACCGGAGGCCAAGGTTGTCCGGGACGGCGAGACTATCCAGATCCCGTCCAGAGAGGTTACGATTGGAGATGAAGTGATCGTGGAGGCAGGCGACTGCATCCCGGCAGACGGAAAGCTCCTTACCTGCGCCAGCCTGAAGGTGGATGAGAGCGCCCTGACCGGCGAAAGTCTTTCTGTGGAGAAGTCTCTGGATGAAGTACCGGAAGGAGCGGCTCTGGGCGACCAGACCAACCGGGTATTCTCCGGAAGCTTTGCCACATACGGAAGGGCTACATTTGAAGTGACACAGATCGGAATGGGCACAGAGGTGGGCAAGATCGCCAGTCTTCTGAAGAGTACCTCTGAGAAGCGTACCCCGCTTCAGATCAACCTAGATGATTTTGGCCGGAAGCTGTCCATCATCATCCTGGTATTCTGCGGTATCCTGTTTGGGATCAATGTGATCCAGGGCGGTTCTGTGGTAGACGCGTTCCTTTTCGCGGTAGCTCTTGCGGTAGCCGCGATCCCGGAGGCGCTGAGTTCTATCGTTACCATCGTGCTTTCCTTCGGTACTCAGAAGATGGCCAGAGAACACGCCATCATCCGCAAGCTTCAGGCAGTGGAAGGCCTGGGAAGCGTGTCTATTATTTGTTCGGATAAGACGGGAACGCTGACCCAGAATAAGATGACCGTGGAAGATTACTACGTAGATGAGAAGCGGATTCCGGTGGATCAGATCAATTTCCAGGAAGAGAACCAGGAACTTCTGTTCCGCTGCAGCGTCCTGTGTAACGATTCTACCGTCACAGAAGAGCAGGAGATTGGAGATCCCACAGAGACTGCGCTGGTAAATGTAGGAAGCCGTCACGACCGGAATGTCTCCCAGATCCGGGACGACTATCCCCGGCTGTCGGAGGTTCCTTTTGACAGCGACCGGAAGCTGATGTCCACAGCTCACGGATTTGACGGAAAATACACGGTTGTCGTAAAGGGCGCTGTGGATGTGCTGCTGGGACGTATGAAGAGTATCCGCATCGGGGATACTGTAAGAGAGATCACAGAAGAAGATCGAATGAAGATTGAAAAACAGAATATGGAGTTCTCCCGAGATGGTCTTCGGGTGCTTGCTTTCTGTTATAAAGAAATGGATGAAACGCGGGAACTTACAGTGGAAGATGAGAATGATCTTACCTTCCTTGGCCTGATCGCCATGATGGATCCGCCGAGAGAGGAATCTAAAGCGGCGGTAGCGGAATGTATCAGTGCAGGAATCAAGCCCATTATGATCACCGGTGACCACAAGGTGACTGCGGCGGCCATTGCCAAGCGGATCGGAATCCTGAAAGAGGAGTCCGAGGCCTGCGAGGGTGCGGTGATCGAAAATATGTCGGATGAAGAGCTGCAGGATTTCGTGGAAGGCATTTCTGTATACGCGCGGGTATCGCCGGAGCACAAGATCCGGATCGTGCGGGCATGGCAGGATAAGGGAAATATCGTTGCCATGACCGGTGACGGCGTCAACGACGCCCCGGCTCTCAAGCAGGCCAATATCGGCGTCGCCATGGGAATCACAGGAAGTGAGGTTTCCAAGGATGCGGCGGCGATGGTGCTGACTGACGATAACTTTGCCACCATTGTAAAGGCGGTGGAAAACGGACGGAACATTTACCAGAATATCAAGAATTCCATTCAGTTCCTGCTGTCTGGTAACTTCGGCGCGATCCTGGCAGTGCTTTATGCCTCTATCGCGGCCCTTCCGGTGCCTTTCGCTCCGGTACACCTTTTGTTCATCAACCTTCTGACGGACAGCCTTCCGGCCATCGCGCTGGGACTGGAGCCCCATACCACGGAGGTGATGAAGGAGAAGCCACGTCCGATGAACGAGTCTATCCTGACGAAGAATTACCTTCTGAGTATCGGGACCGAGGGTCTGGTGATCGGGATCATGACGATGACAGCTTTCCTGATCGGATACCGGACCGGCGGAGCCGCTCTTGCCAGCACCATGGCCTTTGGAACTCTGTGTACCAGCCGTCTGGTTCACGGATTTAACTGTAAGTCCAACCATCCGGTAATCTTTACACGGCGGTTCTTCAACAATATTTTCCTGATCGGAGCATTCCTCCTTGGTCTGTTCCTGATCACTTCCGTATTGATGATCCCGGCGCTTCACAACCTGTTCAAGGTGGTTCCGCTGAGCATGGAGCAGCTGTTTACCGTATACGGGCTGGCGCTTTTGAACCTTCCGGTCATCCAGATCCTGAAATGGATCCGCACCCGTCTCCAGAAATAGCGGGAAGAACTCCGGGAGGAGTTTATGGAATTCAACCGGGAGACCATGAAGAAAATAAGGAGTCTGATCCTTTTCGCGGCATTCATCCTTGTCTGCCTGTGGAAATATCAGATGATCTTCCATGTCTTATTCCCCTTCGCCCTGGGCGGAGCTATTGCCCTGATCCTGAACGTCCCTATGGACTTCGTGGAAAGGCACTTGTTCCGCCAGGGGAAGAAGGAGAGAGGGAGATTTGTAAGAAAAGCAGCAAGACCGGTGAGTCTGCTGCTTGTTCTTTTGTTGGTGGCGGCACTGGCTGCCGCGGTTTCTTTCCTGCTGGTTCCTCAGTTGGGGAGAACTTTTGAGGAACTTAAGGAGAATATCCAGGCATATACGCCCAGACTGCAGGAGTGGCAGAGAGGGGCAGTCTGGTTTAAGGAATTACAGCTGGATTGGAGGGGGATCGCAGTCACGGCAGCAAGGAGTATCGTCAGCAAGGTGGCGGCCTTCCTGATCGCATTTGCCTTTGCTCTCTATATCCTTCTGCAGAAGGAAAAGCTGGGGCGGCAGGTGCGGACGGTGCTTTTTGCCTTTGTCCGGAGAGGCCGGGCGGAGGCGGCGCTGGAGGTGTGCGCCTTTACCTATCGGACGTTTGCCGGATTTCTGGCCGGGCAGTGCGTGGAGGCGCTGATCCTGGGAGGTTTGTTTGTGGTGTCTATGCTGATCCTGAAGATCCCTTATGCCCTGCTGATGGGGGTGGTGATCAGCGTCACTGCGCTGGTACCGGTCTTTGGGGCTTTTGTGGGATGCGGGGCCGGGGTGATCTTGATCTTCCTGGAAGATCCGGTGAAGGCCCTGGTGTTTTTGATCCTGTTCCTGGTACTCCAGGAGATCGAGGGAGACCTTATCTATCCCCATGTGGTGGGAAATTCTGTAGGCCTGCCGCCGATCTGGGTACTGGCGGCGGTGAGCGTGGGAGGGAGTCTTATGGGAGTAACGGGAATGCTGGTCTCGATCCCGCTGGCGGCAGTGATCTATGCCCTGTTCCGGGAGATCGTGTACCTGAAACTGAGACAGAAAAAAATAGATCCGGGGAACCTGTGAAGGTTCCCCGGATCTGTTGAAAAGGAGATCTTAGTAGTTCTCTACCTTTCTCTCAAAGTGTGCTCTTGGATGTGCGCAGGCGGGACATACTTCCGGAGCTTCCTCTCCGATGTAGATGTATCCGCAGTTGTTGCACTTCCAGCCAAGAGGAGCGTCGCCCTTGAAGGTAGTTCCTGCCTTGTAGCTCTCCAGAAGCTTGTTGTAGCGTTTCTCGTGAGCGGCCTCTACCTCTGCTACGCGCTCGAATTTAACAGCCAGCTCTTCGAAGCCTTCTTCTCTGGCTTCTTCTGCCATGCGCTTGTACATGTCGGTCCACTCGTAGTTCTCGCCAGCTGCGGCGTCTGCCAGGTTCTCAGCTACATCGCCGATGCCGTGGAATTCTTTGAACCACAGTTTGGCGTGCTCTTTCTCCTGGTTCGCGGTTTCTTCAAAAATGTTGGCCATCTGAACATAGCCTGCTTTTCTTGCGGCGGAGGCGTAGTAGGTGTATTTGTTGCGCGCCTGGGACTCGCCTGCGAAAGCGTCCATAAGGTTTTTCTCGGTTTTGGTTCCTGCGTATTTAGACATAGTGGTTCCTCCTTTTTGGAAAATGGAATGGTAACGGGTTGAACAAGCCAAGCCAGCTCGAAAGCAGAGCTTTCTCGCTGTCGGCTGTCGCCGTAATGGTAATGGGTTGAACAAGCCAAGCCAGCTCGAAAGCAGAGCTTTCTCGCTGTCGGCTGTCGCCGAATACTAAGCTATATAACGTACGCCTCTGACAAGCAAGCTTGCCGAGGCGCCGTCATATATCTTAGTGCTTGGCTTGTGGCTTAACCAAAGTATCTCTTGAGTAATCCTTCGAAGGCTTTGCCGTGGCGAGCCTCGTCTCTTGCCATCTCGTGTACGGTGTCGTGGATGGCGTCCAGGTTAGCGGCTTTTGCGCGTTTTGCAAGGTCGAACTTGCCGGCGGTTGCGCCGTTCTCTGCGTCAACTCTCATCTCCAGGTTCTTCTTGGTACTGTCGGTTACCACTTCGCCCAGGAGCTCTGCGAACTTCGCAGCGTGCTCAGCCTCTTCGTAAGCGGCTTTCTCCCAGTACAGTCCGATCTCCGGATAGCCTTCTCTGTGAGCAACTCTTGCCATCGCCAGGTACATACCAACCTCGGAGCACTCGCCCTCGAAGTTTGCTCTCAGGTCTGCAAGGATATCCTCGCTGACGCCCTGTGCAACGCCTACCACGTGCTCAGCAGCCCACTCTCTGTCGCCGGTCTGCTCTTTGAACTTCTCGGCCGGAGCGTGACATACCGGACATTCTGCCGGAGCGGCATCTCCCTCGTGAACGTAACCACATACAGTACATACAAATTTTTTCATAGCTGATCTCTCCTTTTCTTTTTGTGTTTGATTGTTATTATCAATTTTAATATTAGTAATTATTACTGATATTAAAATAGCATACTTAAGTGAAAATGTCAATCGCTGATCTGGATTTTTTTCTCTTTTTTGTTCTCCATGCAGTCCCTGCAGGTTCCGTAGAAGAGTGTGGTGTGGGAATCGATCTTCCCGTCAAAATGTTCGTTGGCGATCTTATTGATCTCGTCCATATGTGTATCCGTAAGCTTCAGATCGAAAACCTTGCCGCAGGAAGTGCATACAACGTGATAATGAGGATCGATACGTCCGTCAAAGCGGTCGCCGCCGTTTGGCGTGGTAATCTTCACTGCCTCCCCCATATCTGCCAGCAGGTTCAGGTTGCGATATACGGTTCCAAGACTGATGCGTGGAAATTCTTTTCGTACATGGAGATATACGGTATCGGCAGTAGGGTGATCCACAGTGCTCATCAGATACTCTTTAATAGAAGCGCGCTGACGACTGTATTTCAGAGAGCCCATAGGTAACCTCCTTTCGATAATAATAATTGTTACTATAATTAGTATAATCAGACAGGAGTCGCCTGTCAACAGAAAATCTCAAAATGTAACAATTTGTAATAATTTAAGTAGAAAAAGGGGAGAATATGACGAGAAAAAACCAGGCAAAACACCTTGACTTTGGAAAAAGCAATGATATAATAAATCCGTAACATATGTAACAATTCTGTAATATTTACAAAAGATAAGAAAACATAAAGGAGGGAGTTTATGGGTTCTATTCTTAAAAAGGGATTGTTCCTGGTTACTTTTTCAGGGGCTGCCCTGGCTCTCCCGGCCACGGCACAGGCTTCTGACACAGCCGCTGATCCGGTGATGCCAAGCGTGGGGATCGAGGAAGTATTAAGCGACTGTTATTCATCCGGCCAGGAGATAGACGCTTCCGACTATCTGGTGCCGACAGAGAAGGGCGAGTATTTGGATATGGCGTTCGCCGACGTGGATTCATTTCTGTATATCAGAAGTGAGCCCACGAAGCAGAGCGCCTGGGTTGGCAAGTTGTACCCGGATTACGCGGCGAAGATCACCGGCCCTGTGGATGAGTGGACGAAGATCCAGTCCGGCTCTGTGGAAGGATATGTGTATTCCGACTACATTATAATAGGAAACAACGCCGAACAAAAAGCCCAGGAGATTATAGAGGAGGCCAGGGAAGAGGATCCGGAAGAAAAGCCGGAGGAAGCCTTCACTTACGCCGAATCTAAGGAGGAGGAAGAGGCCCGCCTTGCTAAAGAAGCGGAGGAAGCCCGCAGGAAGGCGGAAGAAGAAGCAAAAGAAAAGGCAGGGAGCGGACAGGCTGTGGTGGATTACGCCTGCCAGTTCATTGGAAATCCTTATGTGTGGGGAGGGACAAGCCTGACTAACGGGGCGGACTGCTCCGGTTTTGTCCAGTCCGTGTACGCCCACTTTGGAGTCAGTCTTCCCCGGACATCCGCCGAGATGCGGGGATCCGGACGGGCGGTGAGCTATAGCGAGGCGATCCCGGGAGATATTATCTGTTACGACGGGCATGTGGGGATCTACATGGGGAACGGACAGATCGTGAACGCTATCAACAGCGCCCGGGGGATCGGGATCATCTCCGCAACCTATACCGATATCATTACCGTCAGACGATTACTGTGAAAATATCCCGGGTGAAATCCCGGGATATTTTTGGTAAAAAAACGGTAAAATTGAAACTTATACATTTTGTACAAATTTGTAAAAAAGAAAATGAAAATGTAAATTTTTGCCAATAAAACTTATCCAAGTTATCCACACCAAAACTCCCGAAAAAGGTGGAAAAAGTCTTGATTTCACATTTTTATCCACATTATCCACACAAAAACAGAGGAATTTGGTGGATTATTCAAGGGAAATAAAAGAACAGACGTTTTGTGGAGTTATAATAAATTTGATGGATTGTCGAAAAAAACCGAAAAAGTTATTGACATTTGAGAAGTCAAATATTAAAAAGAAATTGTTTTAAAATGTTTACACAATGGTAAAAAGCGATTATAATGGAACCACTGAAAAGAAAGGAGGAATTAAGATGGCACAGGTTACGAAAGAGATGACCATTGGAGAACTCTTAAACATGAATCCCAATGTAGCGCCGATCCTGATGGAGATCGGAATGCACTGCCTGGGCTGCCCGGCTTCTCAGGGCGAGTCACTGGCGGAGGCTGCGATGGTGCATGGAATAGATGCAGATTTGCTGGTAGAAAAGATCAACGCGTTTCTGAATGCGTAATGCCAATAAAAAAGTTCTGTCCATCCGGACAGAACTTTTTTGTTGCAGATCTTGTCAGATGGCCGCCAGCTTTTCAACCGCATTGGAGGAAACAAGGACTTCGCAGTGCTCTTCCAGAAATGCCAGTGTAGCGCCGCTTGCCTTCTCCAGTGTACCGTACTCGGTCAGCATATTGCAGATCCGGTTGAAATCTCTGGTCTCATAATCCGCCTGGGTCAGCGCCAGGATGTAGACGTCTTCCTCATGATCCTTATACAGGGTATTGGAACCTTTGTACATCTGGCTCAAGAGATGTACGGCCCGCAGGACGCTGTCCATCGTGGGGAACGAGAACAGGCGGAGCGTCGCCTTATGCTCCTGCCGGGCTTCCTTTTCCATGGAGTCATTGGCTGTATCAGCAGAGTTTATCTTTTCCTTTACTTTGCCCAGCAGATTCAGAAGGGTTTCCGCACCCTCCAGCTTCTGAAGGGCTTCTTTCTTTCGCTGGTCACTGTCGCCGCCTGGGGAGGGGGCGAACTTCGAGAACCGGGTGTCAAGTTCTTCCGGATCCTCGACTTTGGTAATTATCAGAACAATCGAATCGGAAGAAGCAGGGATCGCCTCGATCATCAGGGGGATATCCTCCGCCTCGAATCCAAATTCAAAAGCTGCCTGTTGCATCATATCATGGAAAAGTGATTTTGCCTTCTCGGTACCGTAAGCCAGTTCGCTCAACTGGAGCTGACGCTCAGCCAGATCGGCACGGGTAAGCGTACAGCGGATCTGATTCTCGTTGAGTTTCTCAATCTTCATATTCATCACTTCCTTCTAGTTCAGTATAGCATAGAAAATAAGGGATGTTAAATAAAATATATATAAAATAAAAAAGTGCTTGCGCCGCAATGGGCTATCGGATATAATGACGTTACTAGAAGATAGCTTTCCCTGATGACTACGTTCTTAGAACAAAGGAGGGCGGCTTTTTTAGAAATTTTTCTCAATGTAAGTTCTATTTTTTCACAAACTGTCTTAATAGAAAATCAGAAGTACCGTTTCCGGTACAAAGATCAAGCAAAACAAACAACCAAAACAATGCAGACTATCTTCTTAGTATTGTCCGTGTGAGAGGAGACTTTGTATCACGCACCTTTTTTCTGGTCTTTCCCTGCGCGGATCATAACGTAGTTATCAGTGTCCAGGCACTGCGAGGAGAAGGGGGATGCGCTATGAATGGACACCAAGAAAAAGAAGCACAAACGCTCTTCAATGAATTGACCAGTTACGAGAGAAAGGGGGTGGGGATCATCCTGGAAGGCCGACCGGCCAGTCCCATGCAGGTGGTGAGAGCGTATATGGTCAGGGAGGATGCCGACTATATGCGTGATTACGTGATGGATGAAAAAGGCGACGTCAGAGAACTGTACTTCCACGATGTAAAGGAAAAAAAGAGATTGTAGATACCCCTCAAAGAATGTCAAAAAATTAATGACGTGGCATATAATTGTTGGTATAATAAGGTCTAGTAGGAGGTGCAGCATGGAAGAAAGAGACAAGAGAAGCCGCACAACTTCCGACCGGACCATCAGAAACCGGACAGCCGGGAGAGATCTGGGACAGGGTTCCGGGCGGAGGCCGAGATCTGCGGGAGAACGTCCGACGAGGGAACGTCCGACGGGAGAGCGCAGGGAGCGTCCCACAAGGGAGCGCCCCGCGGGAGAACGCCAGGAAAGAGAGCGCCGGACGGGAGAGCGCAGGGAGCGCAGACCCGCAGCGGACCGGACAGCCAGAAGACCGGCGGCCAGAAGGCCACAGTCGAGGCGGAGACGGAAAAGAAATCTTACGATCAAGATCATACTTTTGGTCGTTCTCATAGCAGCAGCAGTGGTGGGCGCGTTTTTATGGAAGCGGTACAGCCCGTCGAAAGAGCAGGCGAACCTGCAGGAATATTATGGAATCCAACAAGAAGGTCAGCTGGCTGTTATTGTCAACGATCAGATCACGGAACCTCAGGGGATGATCTCCGAGGGGAAGGCGTACCTGCAGTATGAGATCGTAAGGGATTACATCAACAGCCGTTTCTACTGGGATCCCAACGAGAATATCCTGCTGTATACGCTGCCCACGGACATGGTTTCCGTGGAAGTGGGAAGCACGGATTACAGCGTGTCCAGAGATAAAAACAGTGAAGACTACGTCATTTTAAAAACCGAGGGAAGTACAGCCTATATCGCCCTTGATTTTATCCAGAAGTACACCAATATGGAATATGAAGTGTACGATGATCCGCAGCGGATCGTAGTCCAGAGTGACTGGGGCGAAAAGACCGTGGCGGAAGTGAAGCGGGATACGGCGGTGCGCTACCGTGGCGGGGTGAAGAGCCCGGTGCTGACGGAAGTGGCGAAGAACGACCAGGTGACCATCCTGGAGAATGAAGAGAACTGGAGAAAGGTTCTCACCAGCGATGGATTCATCGGTTACGTGAAGAAGGGCGCCTTAAGGAAGGAAGAGACGAAGGATATCACCCGGGAATTTGAGGAGCCGGAATACACCAGTATTTCCAAGGATTATACCATCAACATGGCCTGGCACAACGTGACCAATCGCAACGCGAACAGTACGGTGCTGCAGAGGATTGCAGAGACAAAGGGTCTTACGACGATTGCGCCGACCTGGTATCATGTGAAGGACACCGAGGGAAATCTGGATTCTATTTCCTCTACCGATTATGTAAATTACGCTCATCAGGCCAATATCGAAGTCTGGGCGGCGGTGAGAGATTTTGACGGCGGGATCGATTCCAATGAGGAGTCTCTGGAGTTTTTAAGTTCTACCTCCAGCCGGGAGAATCTGATCAATCAGCTGATCGCGGATGCCCTGCAGACAGGGATCGACGGGATCAATGTGGATTTCGAGAAGATTTCCGAGGAATGCGGGGAGCACTTTATCCAGTTTATCCGCGAGCTGTCTGTGCGCTGCAGGCAGAACGGACTGGTCCTTTCCGTGGACAATTACGTGCCCATGGGCTATAACATGCAGTACGACCGGAAGGAACAGGGGATCGTAGCGGACTATGTGGTCATCATGGGTTATGATGAGCACTATGCGGGCTCTCCGGAGGCGGGCTCGGTATCCTCATACAACTATGTCAAAGACGGGATCGAGGCTACGCTGGAAGAAGTACCCAAAGAGAAAGTGATCAGCGGTATTCCGTTCTTCACACGGCTGTGGGAAGAGACGCCGAAAACAGAAGAAGAGCTTGCCGAACAGGCCGGAACGGAAGCAGCGGAGTACCCAACCAACGTAAGCAGCAAGGCCCTGGGAATGTCTGCAGCGAAAGCTGCGGTAGAGGAGGCCGGCGCGGAGCTTGTCTGGGACGAAGAGACTCAGCAGAATTATGCCGAGTGGACGTCAGGAGACACCACATATAAGATCTGGTTGGAAGACGAGAAGTCCCTGGAGGCGAAGCTGAAGCTTATGAAGGACAATGGGCTGGCCGGGACCGCAGAGTGGGCTCTGGGCCAGGAAGAGTCCGGAGTCTGGGACCTGATCCGTCAGTATATTAATTAAATAAAAGCCCTTCGACAGTCATATATTTGGTAACAAAAACAGACTGCGGGAGGGCTTTTTGCTTGGGGAAAAAGGTTGAACTGTTCCTGTTGCTCCTTCTGATCGCGGGTCTTCTCATGGCCGGGAAGAACCTGCAGAAATATGTGGTCTCAGATCAGGTGGAAACGGAAGAAAAGAAGGTGGTCCTGGATGCGGGGCACGGAGGGAGGGATCCCGGAAAGATCGGTGCAGGGGAGATCCAGGAGAAGGATGTCAATCTCAAGATCGCGAAAAAGCTTAAGGGAAAGCTGGAAGAACGGGGGATCCAGGCAGTCCTGACACGGGAGAAGGACGAGACGCTGGCCCCGGAAGGGAGCGCCAACCGGCAGGTGGAGGACATTAAGAAACGGGTGGAGCGGATCGACGGAGAGAATGCACTTCTTGCAGTGAGCATCCATCAGAACAGCTATCAGGACCCGGAAGTGCGGGGAGCCCAGGTATTCTACTATCAGCATTCCACCAAGGGGAAAGAGGCGGCGGCCATCCTGCAGGAGGCGCTGATCCGCATGGATCCGGAACATCCGCGGGAGGCCAAGGCCAACGGCACTTACTATCTGCTGCGGAGGACCCGGACGCCTACGGTCATTGTGGAGTGTGGGTTCTTAAGCAATCCTGAGGAAGCAAAACTTCTGGCCAGTGAGGAGTATCAGGAGAAGATCGCAGAGGCAGTGGCAGAGGGAATCGAAACTTGTCTCCAAGATTAGACTGTAGTATAATGGTTCCCATGAAGACTATTATCAAAAAGATCAACAACATACAATCAGATAGAGACATTATTGAAGAGGCAGGAAAGATCCTGAAGAAGGGCGGGCTTGTAGCTTTTCCTACGGAGACGGTCTACGGACTGGGGGCGGACGCCCTGAATGAGCAGGCGGCGGAGAAGATTTACGCGGCGAAGGGAAGGCCCTCGGACAATCCGCTGATCGTCCATATTGCCGGGATGGAAGACCTTCCCAGGATCGCGGAGATCATCCCGGAAGAAGCGAAGATCGTGGCGGAGAAGTTCTGGCCCGGCCCGCTTACCATGATCTTTGACAAGACCGGGATCGTGCCCTATGAGACCACCGGCGGGCTGAATACGGTGGCGGTACGGATGCCCAGCAGTGACATTGCCCGGGAGCTGATCCGGGCGGGGGGCGGCTTTATCGCCGCGCCCAGCGCCAATACGTCGGGCAGGCCAAGCCCTACCATGGCGCAGCATGTGGAAGAGGATCTTAATGGAAAGATCGATATGATCCTGGACGGCGGGACCGTGGAGATCGGCGTGGAATCTACCATCCTGGACATGACGGTGACCCCGCCCATGCTGCTGCGGCCGGGTGCAGTGACAAAAGAGATGCTGGAGGAGCTGATCGGTCCTATTGCCGTGGATGCGGCCAGCATTTCCGCAGACAGCAGTAAGCCCCCCAAGGCGCCGGGAATGAAATACCGGCATTATGCGCCCAAGGCGGACCTAAGCATCGTAGAAGGCCCGGTGGAACTGGTGATCGAGGCTATCAACGGGATGGCCGCGGAGCGGATCGCCCAGGGCTACAAGGTAGGGATCATCGGAACAGAGGAATCCAGGGACCGCTACCGCCAGGGGATCGTGAAATCCATCGGCACCCGGGAGGACGAGGCTACCATCGCCAGCCACCTCTATGCCATCCTGCGGGAATTTGACCACGAAGAGGTGGACTATATCTACAGCGAATCATTTGCCAGAGGCGGCATCGGCAACGCCATTATGAACCGGCTTCTGAAAGCGGCCGGTCATCATGTGATAAACATTTAAGGAGGAAGAAGGATGTCAAAGGTACAGATTATGGATCACCCCCTGATCCAGCACAAGATCACGTATATCCGCAGAGAGGAAGTGGGGTCGAAGGAATTCCGTGAGATCGTGGGAGAGATCGCGGCGCTGATGTGCTACGAGGCCACCCGGGACCTGAAAGTGGAGGACGTGAAGATCAAGACACCCATCTGTGAGATGGTGGGAAAGGAATTAAGCGGCAAGAAGCTGGCGGTGGTTCCCATTCTCCGGGCGGGTATCGGCATGGTAGACGGGATCCTGAATATGATCCCTGCGGCGAAGGTGGGCCATATCGGTCTGTACCGTGACCCGGATACCTTTGAGCCGGTGGAATATTTCTGCAAGCTGCCGGCGGACTGCGACGAGCGGGAGGTATTTGTGGTGGATCCCATGCTGGCAACGGGAGGATCCAGCGTGGCGGCCATCCAGATGCTGAAGGACAAGGGCGTGAAGCACATCCGTTTCTTATGCATCATTGCCGCTCCGGAAGGGGTGGAGCGGATGACCCGGGAGCATCCGGATGTGGATCTCTACATCGGGGCGCTGGACGACCATCTGAACGAGCATAAATATATCGTGCCGGGCCTGGGCGACGCCGGGGACCGGATCTTCGGAACCAAGTAAGGAAGATAAAGGAGGGACATGTATGGGAAGCAAGAGAAAAGATTATATCAGTTGGGATGAGTATTTTATGGGCGTGGCCATCCTGTCGGGCATGCGGTCCAAAGACCCCAACACCCAGGTGGGCTGCTGTATCGTAAGCCAGGACAATAAGATCCTGTCCATGGGATATAACGGACTTCCCATCGGATGTTCCGATGATGAATTTCCCTGGGTGCGGGAAGGGGAAGATCCGCTGGAGACCAAGTATGTGTATACGGTCCACAGCGAGTTGAACGCCATCCTCAACTACCGGGGAGGCAGTCTGGAGGGAGCCAAGCTCTATGTATCCCTGTTCCCCTGCAACGAGTGTGCCAAGGCCATCATCCAGAGCGGGATCAAGGAAGTGATCTACGACTGCAACAAGTATGAGGATACCCCGTCGGTGCAGGCATCCATGCGGATGTTTGATTCCGCGGGTGTGCGGTATCATCAGTATCACCGGACAGACCGGGAGATCACCATTCAGTTATAAAATGTGTTAAATCAAGAGCGCCGGTTTCAAAAACCGGCGCTCTTTTAACGCATCTTTGCCTGCCGCAGCAGAAATTCGTATTTCTTCCAGGCGGCATTTCCCCGGAAGATATAACAGTCGATCAGATCCGGATCGGATGCGTTCTGGAAATGATTGTAAGCGTCTTCCATCTCCTGGCGGGTCCTTGCGATCTCCCGGATGAGGGCGGCGCCCTCCGGGTCCGGATGTTTGGCGTACCGGTCTACATCCGCGTTGTTTTCCCCATGGAACAGTCTCATCACGGTGCCTCCTTTTTTTACCTAGTATAGGCAATTTCTGAGAATAAAATACGCAGAGTCTGGATATATATGGGTAACAAGAGAGAGGGAAGGAGCGGGGATATGTCAGGATACCGGTCACATTTCCTGGTGAATTTTCTGATCCGGGCGGTATTGGGGATGGCGGTGATCTTCTTTGCCAACCAGTTTCTGGAAGCGGGAGGACACGCCCTTCATGTGGGGCTGAATCCCCTTACCTTCTGTACGTCCGGGGTCTTTGGCATGCCGGGAGTGGCGCTGCTCTACGGGATCGCCTTCTATCAGGGATTATGAGCGCTGGTAAGCCATGCTTAAGAAATAGCCTTCCGGGGCGTCTAGGGAGAGAAGTTCCCAGCTGGAATATTCCGGCGCGCCTTCTCTGACGCAGAAGACGCCGGGAAGGCGGTCCGGGCAGATGGCGAAGGAGTCGGAGGCGGTATAGAATCCGGTTCCCAGGCCTTTTAAGAATGCTTCCCGCAGGGTCCAGAGCTTAAGGAAACCGGTTCTTTGTTCCTGGGGAGACAGGGCGCTTAACCGGCGCGCTTCCTGGGGATGGAAGAACCGTTCGGCCAGTTCCTGTGGTTTGATGGAAGGCCGGTCCCGCTCAATATCCACGCCCACCGGGGAGACGGAAGAGAAGGCAAGGGCCACATATCCCCCGGAGTGGGACAGACTGAAGTGGAGCTGTCCGGCTCCCGGGTCCAGGGGGTAGGAGAGATAAGGCTTCCCGTACTGGTTGGCGGAAAATACAAGGTCCCGGGGCGAGCAGCCAAGATATGCGCTTAAGATCCTGCGAAGAGCGGCGTGGGCCACCTGGTAGCGCTGCCGTTCCTCCGGGCGGGAAATCCTTGCGCACCGCTCCTGTTCCCTGTCTGAGAGATGGCGGAAATCAAGTCCCGCAAGGCCGCTGTCGGAAACCGGGAGAAGCCAGAGGGCAAGGGTATCCGGTCCGGGAGCGGCAGGGGGACAGTTAAGATCTGAGGCGGAAAAAACAGTCACGTTCATGGCGAATCTCCTTTCGTGACTATTATATCCGGCGGGAAAAAGTTTGTATAGAAATTTCTACAGAAATTCTTCCGGAAATTTTGTAAAGGTTTTACAAAGATCATCCTTTTTGCAAAAAGGGATGGACAAAAAAGAAACTCCGGGAGTATAATCACCCTACAAGTTCCGTCCGGGACTTGTATCTGATCATTTTCTAAAAGACAGTTTCAAGATCATCTGAATTCTATGCTGGTTCAGCAAAGGAATCCAAACAATGGCACACATTGGTTTTCAACAGA
Source organism: Massilistercora timonensis (assembly GCF_048354975.1). NCBI lineage: Bacteria > Bacillati > Bacillota > Clostridia > Eubacteriales > Massilistercora > Massilistercora timonensis. The sequence continues at coordinate 17,010 of NZ_DBGCJQ010000073.1, forward strand.
AGAGGAGGGATACTATGGGAACAGTAAACGACTGATCATCTGTGATCCGGAGAAGGGATATGCCAGGGCGCTGGGGATGTTTTTGTCTCAGAAGCGGGAGTTGTCCCTGCAGGTACAGGTGTATACCGACCTGGAGGGGGTGGAGGAGGAACAGGCGGACTGCCTGATCATCTCCGACCAGTTCCCGGAGGAGGAGCGAAAGAAACTGACGGGGAAGACCGTTTTCCTGCTCACCGGAGACCCGGGACAGCCGCCCGGGGAGGGAGAGGAGATCCTCTATAAATATCAGCCCGGCGAGAAGATCCTGGAAGCGGTACTGAAGGCCTGGGGAGAGAAAGGGAGCGGGGAAGATATCTTCCGCCGTCCTTCCGGCAGGGAGCCGGGAAAGCTTATCGGCGTGTTTTCCCCGGTCCACCGGATCGGGAAGACCGGATATGCGCTCCGGCTGGGAGAGGAACTGGCGGCCCGGGAGAACGTGCTTTACCTGAACCTGGAAGTCTACGGCGGGATCGGGGGACATTTTGAAGAGGGAGGACAGACGCTGGCGGACGTGGTCTACTATGCCAGGCAGGAGAAGGGAAACCTGGGGATGATCCTTGCTTCCATGGTCCGGCATCGGAATGGCCTGGACTATGTGCTCCCCATGCCTATGCCGGAAGATATGAAGAGCATCCGGGGAGAGGAGTGGAGGGAGCTGGCCCTGCGGATCCTGCGGGAGAGCCTCTATGAGACGGTGATCCTGGATATTGACGAGGCGGTGCCGGGACTTTATTCCCTGCTGGAAGCCTGCGCTCAGATCCATATGCCGGAGGCGGAAGACCCGCTGGCCCAGGCGAAGATCCGGCAGTTCCGGGAGGAAGCGGCCCTCCTTGGAAGGGACGACATCCTGGGGAAGATCCTGTGGAGAAAGGAGCCGGCATGACGGGGGAAGAACACCTGCACGCAAGGATCCTGGAGCAGCTGGACCTGACCCGGGAGGTGCAGGACGAAGAGCTTACCCAGATCATTTACCGGGTCCTGGAGGAAGCGGGCAGGCAGGAATATCTGCCCCTGGACAGGAAGACGGCCCTGGGGAGGGAGCTTTTCAACGCCTTCCGCAAGCTGGATCTTCTGGAAGAGTTCCTGGAGGACGAAGAGATCACGGAGATCATGATCAACGGCACCCAGAGCATCTTCCTGGAGAAGAAGGGACGGCTCTTCCAGTCGGACAAACGGTTCCTGTCCCGGGAGAAGCTGGAGGATGTGATCCAGCAGATCGTGGCAGGATCCAACCGGCTGGTCAATGAGGCTAATCCCATTGTGGACGCCAGGCTTCCCGACGGCTCCCGGGTCAATGTGGTCCTGGCGCCGGTGGCCCTGAACGGGCCTATCGTCACCATCCGGAAGTTCCCCAGAGAAGCCATCACCATGAAGGATCTGCTGGCCTGGCAGTCGGTAAGTCCGGAGGTGGTGGGATTCCTGGCCCGCCTGGTGCGGGCGGGATACAACATCTTCATCAGCGGGGGCACCGGGTCGGGGAAGACCACATTTTTAAACGCCCTTTCTCAGTATATTCCCAAGGATGAGCGGATCATCACCATTGAGGACAATGCGGAGCTAAGGATCCTGGACGTTCCCAACCTGGTGAGCCTGGAGGCCAGGAACGCCAACGTGGAAGGGAGCGGGGAGGTGACCATCCGGGACCTGATCCGCTCGGCCCTGCGGATGCGGCCGGACCGGATCATCGTAGGGGAGGTGCGGGGCGCGGAGGCCATTGATATGCTGCAGGCGCTGAACACCGGACATGACGGAAGCTTAAGCACGGGGCATGCCAACAGCCCGGCGGATATGTTGAGCCGGCTGGAGACTATGGTGCTGATGGGGATGGAGCTGCCTCTGCCGGCCATCCGGCGGCAGATCGCCTCAGGGATCGATGTCATCGTCCATCTGGGGCGCCTGCGGGACAGGACCAGAAAGGTATTGGAAGTGGCGGAGGTCAGGGACTACCGGGAGGGAGAGATCCGGCTTGCGCCGCTGTACAGCTACGAGGAGACAGGGGAGAGAGATGGGAAGATTCAGGGAATTTGGAGAAAAGATCAGGAGCTTGTCCACCGGGAGAAGCTACTGGCAGCAGGCGATCCGGAAGCGTGAGCGGGCCGCGGCATTTGTGAAAGCGGCAGGCTTCGTGGTCCTGACAGCCTGGCTTTACTACCGGTCCTTCTGGGCAGTGCCGGCGTTGTGCCCGCTGCTGGTGTGGAAGTACCGGAGCCGGGAGGCGGAGTATCTGAGGAAGAAAAGAAGCGCCTTTCTCCTGCAGTTCAAGGAGATGATCCAGGATATGGCCTCTGCTTTAAACAGCGGCTACTCCGTGGAGAACGCCCTGCGGGAGACCCAGAAAGAGCTTAAGCTTCTGTATCCGCCGGAGGAGCTGATCTCGGTGGAACTGGAGCGGATGGTGCGCCAGATGCGGCTGCAGATGCCCATGGAGCAGGTGTTTGAGGAGTTCGCCGGCCGGGTGGGACTGAAGGATGTGGAGAATTTCGCCGCGGTATTCTCTGCGGCAAAGCGAAGCGGCGGGGATATGATCGGGATCATCCAGAATACGGTGGGACAGATCGGAGACAAGATCGAGGTCCACCGGGAGATCGACACCATCCTTGCGGCGAAGAAGTATGAATTCAAAGTAATGTCCTGGATCCCATACGGGATCATCTTCTATCTGATCTTAAGTTTTCCGGAATTTACCGCGTGTTTATATGGAAATATAGCAGGAACAGGAGTGATGACGATATGTTTGCTGGTTTATACGGGCGCCTGCGTGCTTGGCGAAAAGCTGGTAGATATCGAGGTCTGACGCTGCTGGTGTCCGGCCTGATGCTGGGGATGGGGATTCTTATCTTCCTTCTGGATTTCCAGAGATCTACGGTCCGCCTGGAGGGCGGCCTGATCCGGAACCCCTACGGGAAGGGAAAGCGGGTGGAAGAACTAAGAGCTGCCCTGGAAGGAGGCGAGTCGGCGGACCTTACGGTGGAGGTCTCAGAGCAGGCCTACGACGGAGCCGGGCTCCAGGAGCTTTTTCACAGATCCACGGCCCTTCTGGAGAGGGAGATCCTGGGAGAGAACCAGTCCCTGGACCGGATCGAGCAGGATATGAACCTGGTGACGGAAGTCCCCGGGGAGCCGGTGGACGTGTCCTGGGAGATGGACCGTTATGATGTGATGAACGTCTACGGGGAACTGCAGGAAGGAGCCCTCTCCCCGGAGGGGACCCTGGTGAACCTGAAGGCGGTCCTTACCTATCAGGAGGACGAGACCCGGCAGGCCCTCTATGAGTGTACGGCGATGGTATACCCGAGGACCCTGGGGGCGGACGAGGCCCGCAAGCAAAATCTGGAGCAGGAGATCCGGGACCGGGACAAGGAGACCCAGACCCGGGAGGAGCTGCGGCTTCCGGAGACAGTGGACGGGGAAAAAGTGCGCTACTATCCCAGGCTTGACATCCGGGGGCTTGTGATCATGGGGATGGCCCTTATGACAGGGCTTTTGCTCCTGGCCAAAGAGAAGCAGGACTTTCTGAAGGAACAGCAGAAGAGGAAGGAGCAGATGATCCGGGATTACCCGGAGATCATCAGTAAGCTGACCTTGTTCCTGGGCGCGGGGATGACGGTGAAGCGGGCCTGGAAGAAGATCATAACGGATTATGAAACCAAGGGAAAAGCCCGGGGGGAGCGGTACATTTATGAGGAAATGATAAGGACCGCCCGGGAGATGGACAGCGGGGTGATGGAGTCCGAGAGCTACGAGCGGTTCGGCAGGCGCTGCCAGGTTCAGGAGTACATGCGGCTTGGAGCACTTTTGTCCCAGAACTTAAGAAAAGGGACCAAGGGACTGACACAGATGCTGCGGATGGAGGCGATCCAGGCATTCGAGGAGCGAAAAGCCCGGGCAAAAAGACTGGGCGAGGAGGCCGGGACCAAGCTCCTGGCGCCTATGTTCCTTATGCTGGCGGTGGTGCTGGTGATCGTGATCGTGCCGGCATTTCTGTCCATCCAGTTATAGAAAGAGAAAGGAGAGAGCTTATGTGGAGACTGAGATATTTTATGCAGACGTTAAAGGAAGAAAAAGGGATCGGCGTAGTGGAAGTGATCCTGATCCTGGTGGTACTGATCGGTCTGGTGATCATTTTCAAGTCCCAGCTCACCAGCCTGGTGCAGACTATATTTCAGAAGATCACCAGTGAGAGTGCGGGGATATAGATCCGGGCTTAAGGGGGAGGTGACGGCCTACTTAAGCCTGGTATTTATCCTCCTTGTGTCCTTTACCGGATCCATGATAGAGAGCGCTTCCATCCAGAATGCCAAGAATTACGGCCGGGCGGATATGAACCGGGCCATGGAATCGGTGTTCGCGGAGTACCAGAAGGAGCTTCTGGAGGACTATGATATCTTCGCCCTGGAGGGAAGCTATGAGACCGGCCATTACTCGGAAGATCTTCTGAAAGGACGGCTTGCGTACTACGGGGCGGGAAGCATGGAACATAAGGTGCGGGCCATCGAATTCCTGACGGACCAGGGAGGCCGGGCCTTCTACCGGCAGGCGGCAGCCTATATGGAGCACAAATACGGGCTGTCCGCCTTCCGGGGACAGGAAGGGGAGGCCACGCTCTGGAGGCAGCAGGAGCAGGAGGCAAAGAAGGTCCAGGAACAGGAGCGGCAACAGCAGCAGGAACTGTCAGATCTTTTGGAGCAGGAGGAAGGAGCCCTGCCGGAGAAGGACAATCCCATTGCCCATGTGGACAAGTTAAAGTCTTCCCCCCTTCTGGATCTTGTGACGCCAAAAGAAATGACGGTTTCCCAGAAGGTCATCCGCCTGGAGGAGACGGCAAGCCACCGGAGCCTTCAGGAGGGATATGGAGAATTTACCCAGGGAGAAGAAGAAACGGGGGCGCTGTCGGACGTACTGTTCGGAGAGTATCTGATGGACCATTTCTCCGGGGCGACGGAAAGGAAGGATACCGGGGCCCTGGATTATGAGCTGGAGTATCTTCTGGCAGGGGAAGGAAGCGACCGGGAGAACCTGGAGGCGGTGGCAGGGAAGCTCTTGCTGCTGCGGTTTGTGCCCAATTACGCCCATCTCCAGAGCAGCGCCGGGAAGAAGGCGGAGGCCCGGGCCCTGGCGGGTACCTTATGCACCCTGCTGGCGGTCCCTGCCATCACGGAGGCGGCAGCTCAGGCGATCCTTTTGGCCTGGGCATTCGGGGAATCGGTGATGGATCTACGGGCGCTGCTTAAGGGAAGCAAGGTGCCCCTGGTGAAGACGGAGGAGAGCTGGCAGCTCTCCCTTGCCAACCTGATGAAGCTTGGAGGGACGGAGGATCCGGGGGATGGGAAGGACGGAAAGACGGGACTTGACTACCGGGCTTACCTTCGGATCCTGCTGCTCCTGGAATCAAAAGAGGACTTAAGCATCCGGGCCCTGGACCTGATCGAAGAGAATCTCAAGGCAGAGCACGGGCTTACATTCTTCCGGGCGGATCAGTGTATCTGCCGCCTGGAGGTGGAGAGCACTTGTTCCCTGCGAAGAGGGGTGACCTACCGCTTCCCTGCGTATTTTGCCTATCAATGAGAAAAAGGAGGTGAAGGCAGATGCCCTTCCGGCAAGTCTTAAAAATACCACATAGAAAAGAAAAAATATTAAAGGAAAGGAGCAGGATTCGTACGGCTCAAGATCACAAACTCCCCTCACGATACGTTTGTCATACGTCCGCCGGGAGGGCATCTGCCTTCACCTCCTTAAGAGGTAGCATCACCCTGGAAGCGGCGGCGGCCGTGCCCATCTTCTTCTTCGCGGTGGTAAGCCTTCTCTTCCTTATGGAGATCATGTCCATCCAGACGGCGGTCCGGTCCGGCCTGCAGTACGCGGGGAAGCTGGCGGCGGAAGAGGCTTATCCCACAGCGGTCCTGAGGCCGGGGAAGGTGGAGCAGGATGTGACAGCTGCCATTGGGGTGGACCGGCTTGGAAGGAGCCTGGTGGAAGGAGGCATCGACTGCAGCCGGTCCCGGATGTCCCTGCGCACCGGGGTGGCGGAACTGTCCGCTGTCTACCATGTGCGGGTGCCCCTGCCTGTCTTCCGGATCCCGCTGCTGGAATACGAAGAGACCATGCGGGTAAAGGGATGGACCGGGTATGAGAGGACCGGGTTCGGGACGGAGAACGGGGAGACGGTATATGTGACGGAGACCGGCCTTGTGTATCACAAGGATTACCACTGTACCCATCTGGAACTGTCCATCCGCATGGTGCCCCTCTCCGACGTGGCCGGGCTTCGCAATGAAAGCGGTGGGAAGTATCACGCCTGTGAGCACTGCGGGGCAGAAAGCGCCGGCGGAGTCTATATCACGGACACCGGGGACCGGTATCATAGTTCCCTGTCCTGCAGCGGCCTGAAGCGGACGGTATACGCGGTGCCGGTGTCCGAGGTGGTTGGAAAGGGGGCGTGTTCCCGATGTGGGAAGTAGGACGGATGATGTGCCTGGGGGCGCTGGCGGGACTTTCGGTGACCGATATCTTCTGGCGGAAGATCCCGGCGGAATTCTTTGTTATGGGAACCGCAGGGGTGTTAATCTACCAGGTGGTATGCCGGGAGACGGATCCTGTGCTGCTGGCGGGAGGCGCCGCCGTGGGAGCGGGATTCCTCCTGCTCAGTAAAGTCACGGGAGAAGGGATCGGATACGGAGACAGCTGGGGGATCCTGGTGCTGGGACTGTATCTGGGCCTGTGGAAGCTTCTGGAGGTGCTGGCGGGAACTTTTCTGCTTCTTCTGGCTGCCTCTCTGGTGGTCCTGGCAGCAGGTCGGATGAGGGCAGGAGCAAAGCGGGGGATCCCCTTTTTCCCCTTCCTGACCGGGGGCTACCTGATGGGACTGATGATGGGAGGGACGCTTTGGTGAGAAGAAAAAGAATCTGGCTTACCGGAAGCCTGACGGTGGAGATGTCTCTTCTGATGCCGTTGATCCTTCTCCTTCTTATGAGCAGCATCCTGGCGGTCTTCTACTTCCACGACAAGAATATCCTGGCGGGGGCGGCCTATGAGACCGCCGCTGTGGCGGGGACCAGGGCCCGGGAGGAAGAAGGGGCGGATGCCGGGGAGATGGAGGCTCTGTTCCGGGAGCGGGCAGATGGAAAATGTATCCTCTTTCCCACGCCTTCCGCCTCGGTGGAGATCACAGATGCGGAGGTCACCGTGTCGGCCCGGGTGAGCCGGGGGCGGTTCGGACTGACGGTGGAGAAGAAGATGGCGGTGACTCACCCGGAGAAGGAGATCCGGGACAGAAAAAGACTGATAGATACAGGAGAAGCGATCATAAATGGAACGAAAGATAACGATTGAAGAAGCGGGAGTATATCAGGAGGATTATCAGATGAAAATGCTTGGGGCAGGGGAGCCGGAAGGTCTCCTGCCGGTGAAGGGGAGAGGGCTGGACGGCAGCTGCTTCTATGACTATGACGTCAGCGGGAAGGTTTCCTTCCAGGCGCTTTACGAGAGGAACAAGATCACCGGGGAAGATCTGAAGGTATTCTTACGGAGATTTCAGATGGTGCTGGGGGAAGTTACCCGATATCTTCTGGATATCAACAAGATCCTGCTGAAGCCAGAGTATCTTTTTTACGAGGACGGAAAGGTGTATTTCTGTTACTATCCGCCCTTTCAGGGAGATATCTGGCAGGAATTCCATGATCTTACGGAATATTTTGTAAAGCAGGCGGACTATGGGGACAAGGAGTGCGTCCGGATGGTGTTCCTGCTCCACAAGGGGACTATGGAGGAGAATTACAGTCTGGAGAAACTGATCGGTGAGTGCCTGAAGAAGGAAGAGCCGCAGGAAGAACCTGCGGGGGAAGAATATGACACCCGGGAGCACGACTGGATCACCAGCCAGGAGATGGGAAGCCTTATCATGGAGGAAACGGAAAATATGTGGACCCCGGTGAAACGGTTCCTGCGCAGGCACAAGAAACCTAAGTGGGGAGACTGGGACGGGCTGTATATCGAGGAAGAGGAATTGTAAGGATTGCTATTGACACTGTCCGGGAATAATGAGAAAATTAACGCATGATGAACAGATATTCCCAAAAGGCGATTTGTACAATGATACTGGCAGCAGTGAATGTGGCTGTTTTCTTTTTTCTCAGTTTCCAGGGGATGACAGAAGACGCCGGGTTCATGCTGGAGCACGGGGCCATGTATGTGCCTCTGATGCTGGAGCAGGGGAAGTACAGCCCGCTGTTTACCAGTATGTTTCTCCATTTTGGATTCTCACATCTGGTCAATAACATGGTGATGCTGCTGGTGATCGGCTGGAACCTGGAGCTGGAGATCGGCAGGATCAAATTTGTGATCATTTATTTTGCCAGCGGGCTCTGTGGAAATGTAGCTTCCGCGCTGTGGGACTTTCGCACCGGGGACTATGCCGTTTCCGCAGGAGCTTCCGGCGCTATCTTTGGGATTACGGGAGCCCTATTATATGTGGCGATCCGCAACCGGGGACAGATCGGAAATGTGACGGGCCGGGGACTTATGCTTATGGTGGCCCTCAGTCTTTACTATGGATTCTCCAGCGGTGGGGTGGACAATTTCGCCCATATCGGCGGGCTGGCCTCCGGGTTTGTGCTGGCAGTGTTGTTATATTGGAAGAGAAACCGTGAATACCGTACGGACTCCTGGGGCGGAGGTTACTACTAGAGTCCCGCCGTGGGCGGCTACGATCCGCCGGGCAATGGCAAGGCCTAAGCCGGTGCCGTTCTCCTTATGGGTGACGAAGGGCTGGAAGATATGGGAAAGTTCCTCCTCCGGGATACCGCAGCCGTTATCGGATACCGTGATCTGAAGCATACCGCCGGAGAGGTGGGCGCGCAAACCGATGGAGGGAGAGTGGTCCCTGGGGCAGGAGGCGGAAGTCACCGCGTCCCGGGCATTTCCAAGGAGATTCAGGAGCACCTGGCGCAGCTTTACTCCATCTACAGTAACCGGGGGAAGCTCCGGAGAGATCTCCGAGCGGAACTCAATGTCCGTGTCCACCAGGGAAGAGGCGAAAGACAGGGCCAGGGTCTTAAGGAACGTATTGGTATCCATAGGAGCAAGCTTCAGGTGGTCTCCATTGTTATAGGAAGAGAGTTCTTCCAGAAGCTGCTTCATATATTCCATATCTCGGCGAAGCGTCTGCCAGTGTGTGCAGGCAGTGACGTCGGGCCGCTCGCCTTCGATCATCTGCAGTGTGCTGTAGATGAGGGTGAAGGGATTGCGGATCTCATGGCTGATGGCGCTTACTTCCATCCGGTGAGATTCCAGAAGCCTGGTGAGGAGTTCCTTTTTCCAGGGAGCTTCCTCCATGATCTGTTGTAATTTGTCGTAGTCTGTCGCTGAAAACATTGCATTTACCGCCCTTTCTGAGATATCAGTGTAGCATTGGGCGAAGGAATAATCAATGAGATTTTAAGAAGAAAGAAGGAGAAGAAAATGAAAGACGAAAACTGTATTTTCTGTAAGCTGGCAAACGGGGACATCCCCACCGCCACCCTGTATGAGGACGATGACTTCCGGGTGATCCTGGATGCAGGTCCGGCTTCCAAAGGGCATGCGCTGATCCTGCCCAAGGAGCATTACAAAAACCTGTATGAGCTGGACGACGAGATCGCGGCGAAGGCGCTGGTGCTGGCCAAGAAGATGATCACAAAGCTCACGGATGTGCTGGGCTGCGATGGTTACAACATCGTCCAGAACAACGGAGAGGTGGCCGGTCAGACGGTATTTCATTTCCACATCCACCTGATCCCCAGGTACGAGGGGGATGAAGTGGGTCTTGGCTGGAAGATGGGCGAGCTTACCGACGAGGTCAGGGACGAGATTCTGTCAAAACTGGGATAAGAGAAAGTGAAGGAAGAAACTAGTGGGAGTAAAAGCGATTGGCAGGACCGCATTTGATGCGGTTTATGAGGAGAACGCGCAGATCGTGTACAAGACAGCATTGTACTACTCCGGGAACTGCGATACTGCAGAAGAGATCACCCAGGCCGTCTTCATGAAGCTGTATGTGAGCATGGAGAACATCAACATGGAAGCGGTGGACAACTGGCTTATCGTCACCGCGAAGCACATGGCGATAAACATTGGAAGAAAAGGCCGCAGAGAAGTCTTAAGAGAGAATGTCACGGAAACAGGTGAGACCGATCCCGCTTCGGTGAGTCCCGAGGAAGAGTTCATAAGCCGGCTTCGGAAACGGGAATACCGGGAGCTGGCGGAGACCATCTTCACCGAATTGTTCCGGGTGAACGAGCGGTGGTACGACGCGATCCTGCTCACCTATTTCCTGGAAAAGCCTCAGAAAGAGGTTGCGGATGTTATGGGGATCTCTCTGGAGAACCTGCACAGTACGTTGTATCGTGCCAGGCAATGGATAAGAAAACATTACGAAGAACAGTTTCAACACTTGAATAAAGCATAAAAACAGGTGCCGGAGCGGCACCTGTTTTTGATTGAAAATGTTGCGATTCGGAACAAGCCCTATCTTGCCACCGATTCAATGAGATCAATGATGGTATCGATGGAATTCTGCTGGGAGGACTGCTTCATGGTCTCGGTGTAGACCTCCCGGTTCTCATACAGCCGGTTGATGGCCGAAAGCAGTGTCTCATCGGTCATCTCGGATTCCTCAAGGACAACGCTGAAGCCCTGGCGCTCGAAGGAGCGGGCGTTCAGAAGCTGGTCCCCCCGGCTTGCGTTGGCCGGAAGAGGGATCAGAAGGTTGGGCTTGTGGAGAGCCAGAAGCTCACAGATGGCATTGGCTCCCGCCCGGGATACCACGATATCCGTCAGGGCGAAGAGATCCTTCAGCTCTTCCTTAATATATTCATACTGGGCATAGCCTTCCAGATGGACCAAAGTGGGATCGATCTTGCCCTTGCCGCACAGGTGGATGACCTGGTAGGACTTGAGAAGCTCCGGAAGGATGGACCGGATGGCTTCGTTGACGGCTACGGCGCCAAGGCTTCCGCCGATGATCAGGATCACCGGTTTGTCCGAGGTGAAGCCCAGGAATTCGCGGGCCTTGTATTTATCTCCGGTGAGCAGCTCCTGTCGGATAGGGGATCCGGTGAGGACCGCCTTGCCTGCGGGAAGCAGATCCAGGGTCTCAGGGAAATTGCAGCATACCTTGGTGGCAGCAGGCAGGGAAAGCTTGTTGGCCAGTCCGGGAGTCATGTCAGACTCATGGATGATGGTGGGCACATGTCGCTTCTTGCCGGCCAGCACTACAGGCACGGAGACAAACCCGCCCTTGGAGAAGATCACATCCGGGTCCAGGATCTTGATCAGCCGCCGGGCCTCCCCCATGCCCTTCAGCACACGGAAAGGATCCGTCAGATTCCGGGCGCTTAAGTAGCGGCGCAGCTTCCCGGTGGAGATCCCGTGATAAGGGATCCCGAAGGGTTCGATCAGTTCCTTCTCGATCCCCTGATAGGAGCCGATATAGTGAATGTCATACTGCAGTTCCTTCAGGCGTGGAAGAAGAGCGATATTCGGCGTAACATGTCCTGCCGTTCCGCCTCCGGTTAAGATAATTCTCTTCATAACGACCTCCCAAATGTAGTTGCCATTGATTATTAATTATTATACTATTATATATATTATACGTTTCTAAGGGATTTGGTCAAGAGAAAGAGAGAAATGTAGAATGAAAGAAAACGGCAGTGATCTGGAAGAGATCATCAGAGAAGAACTGCACAAGGAAGCGGAGGAGACCCGCAGGACCGTAGAGGCCTCCGAGACGGAAGAATTGTCCCGGGACCGGAAGGAAGCCATCCGCCAGAACCTGAAGGAACAGATTGACGAGTACAAGAAGGAGAAGGTCTATGAGCAGCTGTCCCCGGAGGACCGGGAAGCCCTGGAGCTGGGTCGCCAGATCCGGCGGGAGCGTGAGGAAGCTCAGGAGAAGAAGGGCCGGAAGCACTTTGGGAAGATCGCTCTTAATCTGGCGGCGGTGCTGGCACTGGTATCCATCCTGGGGATCACCAGCGTGGGCGGGCCGGCCAGACTGGTGGAGATGATGAAGAGGGCCGTAGGGGAAAGAGAAGTTGTGCAGGTGGACTCCAATGAGGAGAACCTGAAGATCGCCGAGGAACGGGAAGAAGAGGCATATCAGAAGATTAAGGACGCCTTCGGGGTGGATCCGGTGAAGATTATTATTCGACCAAAAGGAATGAAGTTTTTGGAGGTAGAAATAGATACAACTATTCAAATAGCAGAAATGTTTTATCAGTACGGGAAAAAAACAGTGGTGTATTTTATCAATGCTTCTTATGCGGAGACTTCCTGGGGGATCGATGTGGAAGATGAGGTTACCGATTCGTACCAGTTAGAAAAAAAAGGAACAGAAATTGAAATTAAAGAGTATCAGATATCGAATACCGGAGAGAAACGATATTCCGCCAGTTATAAATATGGAGGAGTGGAATATTTTCTAATGGGGACCATGGAAAAGGAAGATATGGAAATAATTGTAAAAAATTTACATTTTAATTAAAAACCGCGTCAGTTTTTGCCGACTTATGTGTCTATATATATGAGGGGGAGAGGTAGCTGGGAGGTAGTGGATGAAGAAGAAGATCTTATCATTGTGCTGCGCTCTCCTGCTGACGGCAGGGCTATTTGGGATCTCCTATGGGGAGGTCCGGGCGGAACAGCCGATGATAGACGGCTCCTATCTGACTCATGAGGAGGAAGCGGTTGGCTCTAACGTGGGCGTGACCAGAGGGGAATATCTGCTGACCGGATATTCCAAGGTGGTACGGCTGGGACCAGGATTGCTCTACGCAGGGGGCAGCACCATTGCGGCGGAGATCGTGGATGAAGTAGGGATCAGTGTGATGGTGGAGCGGGCGCAGCTGGGCGACACGGAGTGGGAATTTTATGATGGATGGCAGAAATACAACCAGAACACGGACAAGGTTTCTGATAACCGGCGGCTGGTAGTAGAGGGTGATTATTACTACCGGGTGCGGTGTACACACTCAGCCAACAGCGACATGAGCAGCAGCTTTACAAACGGAGTCTTCATCGAAGAACCGCAGATCCTTCCGGGTATTCCGGAGATCGGCGAAGATTAATTCATTTACTTTACCCATCGTTACTTCGGTAACCTCGGGGTACGTTCTTGTCGGGAAACCTGCAGCGGGCACTGCAGGCGGCGCGAAGTTGAAACTATTAACAAAGATTTCGACTTACATTGAGAAAATTGAGAAACCAAGAAGGTCCGCCTTGCGGGCTAAAGTCGTCGCAGCGGCGTCCGCTGCAGGTTTCCTGACACCCAAAAAACAAATGAGAACGAATAAGCAGGGAAAGAGGATACCGGCCCGGAGGGCTCAGGTATCCTTTTTCTTTCGGCCGCTATACTCTTCCGGTGGCCTGCTTCAGCGCCCAGGCAAGCTGGTCGGGACAGGATGTAGGCTTGTTGCCGCATCGGATCCCCTCCAGGCGGGCGATGGCCTCGTCCACGTCCATCCCACGGATCAGCCGGGACACGCCCTGGGTGTTGCCGCTGCAGCCGCCGATGAACTCTACGTTTTTCACAATATTGTCTTCTACGTCTACCCGGATCAGCTGGGAGCAGACGCCGTGTGGTCTGAAATCCATGTTGTACCTCCTGAAAATAAATATGTATGGGATTCTTTCTGTAAGGATTATACCAGACTTGATAAGAGGTGGCAAATCCGAAGTTCCTGTGGTAGAATCAGAGAAGACATAAAGGAAAGGACGGACAAGGACATGATCGGAATCATCGGAGCCATGGAAGAAGAAGTACAGGCCTTAAAGGAGGCCATGACTATTGAAGAAACAAGGGAGAAGGCGTCCATGACCTTCTGCAGGGGAACGCTGCAGGGCAGGGAAGTGGTTGTGGTAAGAAGCGGCGTGGGAAAGGTGAACGCAGGGATCTGCGCCCAGATCCTGATCGACGACTTTGGGGCGGATACGTTGATCAACACCGGCATCGCCGGATCTCTGGACGCCAGGATCGACATCGGGGATATCGTGATCTCCACGGAAGCACTGCATCACGATATGGACGCCAGTATCTTCGGGGATCCGGTGGGACAGGTGCCCCGGATGGATGTGCTGGCATTCCCGGCGGACCCGGACCTCGCCAAGAAGGCCCGGCAGGCCAACGAGGCGGCCAATCCGGACATCCACACCTTCCTTGGCCGGGTGGTGAGCGGGGACCAGTTTATCTCCTCCCATGAGGCAAAGGAGCGGATCAGCAGCCTGTTCCACCCGCTGTGTACGGAGATGGAAGGGGCGGGGATCGCCCAGGCGGCGTATCTGAACAAAGTTTCGTACGTCATCATTCGTGCCATTTCTGACAAAGCCGACAACAGCGCCCAGATGGACTACCCGGAGTTCGAACGCCAGGCCATCGCCCACAGCGTGCGGCTTGTGAAGGAACTGCTGGGAAGAATGTAGACGCCGGGCCGTTCTTTTGGCGGCGGCAGAGACAAAAAAGCGACAGCGCGGGTCGATTTGCGGCGAACGGTTTTTAAGCCCTCCTTGCGGATTTTCAGTATAATCGAAGCAAAAGGAGGGCTTTTGTTATGTTGGAAATGATTTTGGACAAACAGATTTTCTTTGTGCTGATGGGGATCTTCACGGTCCTTGGACTGGCGGGCAAATGGGTGGCCAACGCTTCCCTGAAACGGCTTGTCCGGGCGGCGGGAAACATGGGCAAATCCGCTCATCCCCTGATGCGGCTTGTCCGGGCCAAGTTCGAGCACGCCTGTATGATCAGCGAGCGGGTGGAGAACGTGGGGGCTTTTGTGGACAAGTATCTCTATGAGTATAAGGTGGCGGGAATCCGGCTTCACACCTGGCGGCGGCTGGAGAAGCTGGCGGCAGGGATGTGCTTTCTGCTAGGCCTTCTTGGGGCGGCGGCCTGGTACGGCGCGGCGGGAATGCAGGAGATGGTCCTTCGCACAGGGGCTGCGGGAGCAGGGCTAGGGATCCTGATCCTTCTGGTACATATGGCCACCGATGAGGATTACCAGCTGGAGGCTGCCAGGAATTATATGGTGGATTATCTGGAAAATGTGTGCCTCCACCGGTATGAGAAGGCTTATCAGAAGGAGCTTAAGGTGATGACGCCGGAAACGCCGGCAGCGGCTGCGCCGGTTATCGCCGTGGAAGAAGCAAACGAGCCGGAAGCCAAAGAGGCAGAAGTAAAAACGGCGGAGCCCCGGAAGACGCCTGCCAGGGAGACCTCTGTGACCGAGTCTGTGGGTGATCCCCTGCCGGTCCGGACGGCGGAAGAGAAGCCCCGGGAGGAGAAGGCCCCGGAGACGCCCAAAGATGTGCTCATCCGTCAGATCCTGGAGGAGTTTATGGCTTGATTAAAGGAAAGCGATTTGCTAAAATGTAAGAGATATATGGTATTTTTTACATTCAGCCATGGAAGGAAGGAGTCGTTATGGGAGACAGAGTTACATTCGAGTATTCGAAGGCAGAGAAATTTATCGGCGAGCATGAAGTAAAGGCCATGGAGCGGATCGCCCTGCAGGCAAAGGAAGTCCTGGTGGATAGAAGCGGCGCGGGAAATGATTTCCTGGGCTGGATCGATCTTCCGGTAGACTATGACAAGGAAGAGTTCGCACGGATCAAGGCGGCGGCAGAGAAGATCCAGTCAGATTCCGAGGTGCTGATCGTGATCGGCATCGGCGGATCCTATCTGGGAGCAAGGGCGGCCATTGAATTTTTACGCCACAGCTTTTACAATTCTGTTTCAAAGGAGATCCGCAAGACGCCGGAGATCTATTATGCAGGAAACAGCATCAGCAGCGCCTATCTTACAGACCTGCTGCAGGTGGTGGGAGACAGGGATTTCTCCGTAAATATCATCTCCAAATCCGGAACGACTACGGAACCTGCCATTGCTTTTCGTATTTTCAAAGAACTTCTGGAGAAGAAGTACGGTAAAGAAGGAGCGGCAAAGCGGATCTACGCCACCACGGACAAGGCCAGGGGAGCGCTTAAGAACCTGGCGGACGAGGAAGGCTATGAGACTTTTGTCGTGCCGGACGATGTAGGAGGAAGATATTCCGTCCTGACAGCGGTGGGCCTGCTTCCTATCGCAGTAAGCGGGGCGGACATTGACAAGCTGATGGAAGGGGCGGCCAGCGCAAGAGAGCAGGCGCTGAACAGTGAGTTTGACCAGAACCCGGCCCTTCAGTACGCGGCGATCCGGAACATTTTACACAGAAAGGGCAAATCCGTAGAAGTCCTGGCCAACTACGAGCCGGCCCTCCACTATGTATCTGAGTGGTGGAAGCAGCTCTACGGCGAGAGCGAGGGCAAGGACCAGAAGGGGATCTTCCCGGCGTCCGTGGACCTTACCACAGACCTTCACTCCATGGGACAGTTTATCCAGGACGGAAGCCGGATCATGTATGAGACGGTGATGTGCGTGGAGAACTCCCGGTCAGAAGTAGTGCTGCAGGAAGAGCCGGTGGATCTGGACGGCCTTAACTATCTGGCGGGCAAGACGGTAGATTTCGTCAACAAGAGCGCCATGAACGGGACCATCCTGGCCCACACCGACGGCAACGTGCCCAACCTGCTGGTAAATATCCCGGCCCAGGACGAGTACTCACTGGGACAGCTGTTCTACTTCTTCGAGTTTGCCTGCGGCGTCAGCGGCTACATTTCCGGAGTGAATCCGTTCAACCAGCCGGGCGTGGAGAGCTATAAGAGAAATATGTTCGCGCTGCTTGGCAAGCCGGGCTTTGAGAAGGAAAGAGAAGAATTATTAAAAAGACTGTAATGGGTACACTGTACGAGAGATTAAAAAACTATGGGGAATCGGATCATTACGGCTTCCACATGCCCGGTCACAAGAGACAGACGGGGATCCCGGGGATGGAGAAGCTGTATCAGATCGATATCACGGAGATCGAGGGCTTTGACGACCTGCATCACCCCAGGGGCATCCTGAAGGAGGCCCAGGAGCGGGCGGCCAGAGTCTTTCAGGCGGAGGAGACCCATTTCCTGATCAACGGGAGCACCGTGGGGATCTTAAGCGCCCTCGCCGGAGTGACCAGAAGAGGCGATACCGTACTTGTGGCAAGAAATTGCCACAAGTCCGTGTATCACGCGATCTATATGAAGGAACTGAAACCGGTCTATCTGTATCCGGGATTTGATCAGGAGACCGGGCTGAATACGCAGATCTCGCCGGAAGATGTGCGAAGGGCCCTGGAGGCGGATCCAGCGATCCGCGCGGTGGTGATCGTCTCTCCCACCTATGAGGGGATCGTCTCCGATGTGGAGAAGATCGGGGAGGAGGCCCATGCCAGGGGGATCCCGCTGATCGTGGACGAGGCCCACGGAGCACATTTTGGCTTTCATCCTTATTTTCCCGGGAATTCTAATACCAAAGGCGCCGATCTTGTGGTGCAAAGTCTTCACAAAACCCTGCCTTCTTTAACTCAGACCGCCCTTTTGCACATGAACGGTTCTTATGTGAACCGGAGAGAAGTGCGCCGGTATCTGGATATGCTTCAGACCAGCAGCCCTTCTTATGTGCTGATGGCCAGCATAGACGACTGTGTGTGCCGGCTGGAGGAGAAGGGGGACGGGCTGTGGGAACCCTATGTGGAGAGGTTAAAGTGGCTTCGGGGGGAACTGGAGAAGTTAAAGGCGCTGGAACTGATCCGGCTGCCGGGGCAGGAACCTTCCAAGCTTGTGATCTCTACAAGAAAGACCTCTATGACGGGAAGACAGCTGCAGGAACTCCTTCTGGAGCGGTATCATCTGGAGCTTGAGATGGCGGCGGGAAGCTATGCGCTGGCCATGACTTCCCCGGGAGATACCCGGGAGGGAATGGAGCGGCTTGCCCGTGCATTAATGGACGTTGATGAAATGGCCGGATTGATGTATAATGCAGACAAGTCTTGTGGAGAGTTCCAGTATCCGTGTCTGGAGCAGGTGTGTACCAGCGCCGGAATGGCGGACAGGCGAAGGGATGGCGCTCTGGGAGAACGGGTGCCCTGGGAAGAGAGCGAGGGAATGGTTTCTTTCGAGTACGCCTATCTGTATCCGCCGGGGATCCCGCTGATCGTTCCGGGAGAGCGGATCAACGGGGAGGCGGTGGAGATCCTGTGCCGTTACCGGGAGATGGGATTCGCGATAGAAGGACTGGATAAGGAAGGCTGGATCGAGGTTTGGAAGGATGGGTAAGATCTACTATCTGATGGGGAAAAGTTCCTCCGGGAAAGACACCCTGTATAAAGAACTTAAGAAATGTTTCCCCGGGCTTCGCCAGGTGATCCTCTACACCACCCGGCCCATCCGGGAGGGGGAGCAGGACGGGGTGGAGTACCATTTCGTCCCGGCGGAGAAGCTGGAGTCCTGCCGGAAGGAAGGGAAGCTGATCGAGATGCGGACCTATCATACCGCCTGCGGGGACTGGAGTTACGCCACGGTGGACGACGGGCAGATCCGCGTAGGGGAAGCGGATTATCTGATGATCGGGACCCTGGAGTCCTACCGGAAGATGAAGGAATATTTTGGGGCAGAGGCACTGATCCCCATTTATATAGAAGTAGAAGACGGAGAACGGCTCTGCCGGGCTCTTAAGCGGGAACGGCAGCAGGCGGTTCCCAGGTATGATGAACTGTGCAGGCGGTTCCTGGCTGACAAGGAGGATTTCTCCGAGGAGAAGCTTCAGGAGGCCGGGATCACCCGAAGGTACAGGAATCAGGACCAGGTACAATGTTTGGAAGAAATTGCAGAGGAAATACGGTATGGGAAGTTTTAAAGATGTGGTAGGCCACAAGGATATTATCCAGTATATTCAGAACGCGGTGACGGAGGACAAGGTTTCTCACGCGTATATTTTAAATGGGGAAAGAGGCGCGGGGAAGAAGCTTCTGGCGGCGCTTTTCGCGGAGACGCTCCTGTGTGAGAAGAAGGGGCCGGAGCCTTGTGGAAAATGTCATTCCTGCATCCAGGCTGAGAGCGGGAACCATCCGGACATCATCCGGGTGACCCATGAGAAGCCGGGGAGCATAAGCGTGGACGATATCCGGGAACAGGTGAATCAGACAGTTGCGGTGAAGCCTTACCAGGGAGCCTACAAGGTCTATATCATTCCGGAGGCGGATCTTATGACGGTACAGGCCCAGAACGCGCTTCTGAAGACTATCGAGGAGCCGCCGGAGTATGTGGTGATCCTGCTTCTCACAGAGAACGCGGACCAGCTCCTTCCCACCATCAATTCCCGCTGCGTGATGCTGAAGCTTCGCAACATTAAGGACAAGCTGATCAAGAGATATCTGATGGAGAAGCTGGAAGTTCCGGATTACAAGGCAGATATCTGTACCGCGTTTGCCCAGGGCAATATGGGACGGGCCATCATGCTGGCTAACTCAGAGCATTTCAACGAGATCCGGGAGGAAGCCATCCAGCTTCTGAAGTATGTCCATGAGATGGAGATCGAAGAGATCATCGAGGCGGTGAACCATATCACCACCTACAAGCTGGAGATCAACGACTATCTGGATATCCTGATGGTATGGTACAGGGATATGCTGATGTATAAAGCCACCAAGGATATGGACAAGGTGGTGTTCAAAGACCAGATCAACGTGATCCGGGAGCAGGTGAAGAAAAGCTCCTACGAGGGGATCGAGCTGATCCTGGAGAGCCTGGAGAAGGCCAAGGTAAGACTGAAAGCGAACGTTAATTTTGAGCTGACAATGGAACTTCTGTTCCTGACGATAAAGGAGAACTGACAGAAATGGTGAAGATAATCGGTGTTAGATTCCGGACCGCCGGCAAGGTTTACTACTTCTCTCCCGGCAAGACCGAGCCCAAAGCAGGGGACAAGGTGATCGTGGAGACTGCCCGGGGCGTGGAGTTCGGAACGGTGGTGCTGGGGCCCAAAGAGGTGGAGGAGGACAAGATCACGCCGCCTCTCAAATCGGTGATCCGGCTTGCCACGGCAGAGGATATCAAGAAAGAAGAGAAGAACCGGGAGAAGGAGAAGGAAGCCTTCAAGATCTGCCTGGAGAAGATCCGCAAGCACGGGCTGGAGATGAAGCTGATCGACGCGGAGTATACCTTTGACAACAACAAGGTGCTGTTTTACTTTACCGCCGACGGGCGGATCGACTTCCGGGAGCTGGTGAAGGATCTGGCAAGCGTGTTCCGCACCCGGATCGAGCTGCGGCAGATCGGCGTCCGGGACGAGACCAAGATCCGGGGAGGCATCGGCATCTGCGGCCGGCCGCTGTGCTGCCACACCTATCTGACAGAGTTCGCGCCGGTGTCCATCAAGATGGCCAAGGAGCAGAACCTGTCTCTGAACCCCACCAAGATCTCCGGGGTCTGCGGTCGGCTGATGTGCTGCCTGACCAACGAAGAAGAGACCTATGAGGAATTGAACAGCCATCTTCCTTCCAACGGGGATCATGTGACCACCCCGGAAGGGCTTAAGGGAACGGTGCAGGCGGTGAACGTGCTGCGGCAGCAGGTGAAGGTGGTAGTGGACCTGGAGAATGATGAAAAAGAGGTCCGGGAGTATAAAGCCGCTGAGCTGAAATTCAAGCCCCGGCGCAAGAAGAAGGACTCCAAATTGTCCAAAGAAGAGATGGTACAGCTGAAAGGGCTGGAAGAGAAAAATGGAAAATCAAAACTGGACGATGCCTGATCTGAAAGAGGGAGAACGACTGGACGACCTGCAGATCAAGGGATACCGGATCATCCAGGATCCGGGCCGGTTCTGCTTCGGGATGGACGCAGTATTACTGTCCTCCTTCGCCCGGGTGCGGCCGGGGGAGAAGGCGCTGGACCTGGGGACAGGGACCGGGATCCTGCCCATCCTTCTGGAGGCCAAGAACGCAGGCAAAAGCTATACCGGGCTGGAGATCCAGGAGGAGAGTGCGGATATGGCCAGGCGGAGTGTCCGCCTGAACCATCTGGAGGACAGGATCCGCATCGTGACAGGAGATATCAAAGAGGCAGCAGCGATATTCGGCGCGGCCTCTTTTGCAGTCATAACGGTGAACCCGCCTTATATGATCGGCAGCCACGGTCTGAAAAATGAGAACGAAGCTCTGTGTATCGCCCGGCACGAGGTGCTGTGCACTCTGGACGATATCCTCAGGGAGAGCGGGAAGATCCTGGGGGACAAAGGACGGTTCTATATGGTGCACCGGCCGTTCCGGCTGCCGGAGATCTTAAGGAAAATGTCCGAGTACCGGCTGGAGCCAAAGCGGATGCAGCTTGTATATCCCCAGGCAGACAAGGAGCCCAATATGGTGCTGCTGGAGGGGCTTAAGGGCGGAAAGCCGCGGCTTAAGGTAGAGCCGCCCCTGATCGTATATGAGAAAGACGGAAGCTATACCCGCCAGATCCGGGAAGCCTACTCCCTGGATGAGGGAGCCGGAGCGGCGGACATGGCAAAAAAGGAGAGATAAGATGGCAGGGACATTGTATCTGTGCGCCACACCCATCGGGAACCTGGAAGACATCAGCTTCCGGGCGCTGCGGATCCTGAGGGAAGTGGATCTGATCGCGGCGGAAGATACCCGCAACAGCATCAAGCTTTTGAATCATTTTGAGATCCGGACTCCTATGACCAGCTATCACGAGTACAACAAGATCGAGAAGGGAAGGAAGCTGGTGGAACGGCTGCAGAAGGGGGAGAACATCGCCCTCATCACAGACGCGGGCACGCCCGGGATCTCGGATCCCGGGGAGGAACTGACCGCCATGTGCCACGAGGCGGGGATCCCGGTGACGGCAGTGCCCGGGCCGGCGGCCTGCGTAACGGCGCTGACCCTGTCAGGGCTTCCCACCCGGAGGTTCGCCTTCGAGGCATTTCTTCCTACAGATAAGAAACAGCGGCAGGCTGTGCTGGAGGAGCTGAAGGAAGAGACCCGTACCATGGTGCTCTACGAGGCGCCCCACCGTCTTACGAAGACTCTGGGAGTGCTGGAGGAGACTCTGGGAGACCGGCAGATGAGCTTATGCCGGGAACTGACCAAGAAGCATGAGGAGGTCTTTAGGACCACCATTTCCCAGGCGCTGGAGCATTTCCGCCGGCAGCCCCCCAAGGGGGAATGCGTGCTGGTGATCCGGGGAAGGGATCCCCGGGAGGCAAGAGAAGAAGAGGTAAGAGCCTGGGAGGAGATAAGCCTGGAAGAGCATATGGAGCGCTATCTGGGGCAGGGAATGGACAGGAAGGAAGCCATGAAGCAGGTGGCCAGGGACCGGGGCGTGAGCAAACGGGACATTTACCGGCAGCTTCTGTAGGGTTTCGTCAACTTGTATAGAAAATAAAAAAAAGATTGTTCAACTTGGGCATGGCTCAAGTTGGACTTTTTTTATATACTCTTTACCAGAGCAGTTGATATCGGAGATATCAGCAATTGATTTAGGAGGAGATTTAAGATGGCAAGTTTATCACTGAAGCACATTAATAAAACCTATCCAAACGGATTTGAGGCTGTAAAGGATTTCAACCTTGAGATCGAAGACAAAGAGTTCATCATCTTCGTTGGTCCTTCCGGATGCGGAAAGTCCACCACCCTTCGTATGGTAGCCGGACTGGAGGACATCACCTCCGGCGAGCTGAAGATCGGCGACAAGGTTGTAAACGATGTAGAGCCAAAAGACAGAGATATCGCGATGGTATTCCAGAACTACGCTCTGTATCCGCATATGACCGTATATGACAACATGGCATTTGGTCTGAAGCTGAGAAAAGTTCCCAAAGATGAGATCGACAAGATGGTTCGCGAGGCAGCCAGGATCCTTGACCTGGAAGCGCTTCTGGATCGTAAGCCGAAGGCTCTTTCCGGTGGTCAGAGACAGCGTGTTGCCATGGGACGTGCGATCGTACGTAATCCTAAGGTGTTCCTGATGGACGAGCCTCTTTCCAACCTGGACGCGAAGCTTCGTGGACAGATGCGTATTGAGATCTCCAAGCTTCATCAGAGACTGGGCACAACCATTATCTACGTAACCCATGACCAGACAGAGGCTATGACCCTTGGTACCAGGATCGTAGTTATGAACGCCGGCGTTGTTCAGCAGGTAGATACTCCGCAGACTCTGTACGATTATCCCTGCAACCTGTTCGTAGCAGGATTCATCGGATCTCCGCAGATGAACTTTGTAGACGCTACCTGTCAGGTAGAGAACGGCAAGGTATATCTGGTAGCAGGACCTTCCAGGATCGAACTTCCGGCAGCAAAGGGACAGAAGCTGATCGACGGCGGATACGACGGAAAGACCGTTGTACTTGGTATCCGTCCGGAAGATGTTCATGATGAGCCTGCATTCCTTCAGGCTTCTCCGAACACCGTGATCGAAGCCAAGATCCGTGTATACGAGATGCTGGGCGCTGAAGTATTCCTGTACTTCGATTATGAAGGATCCAGCATGACCGCAAGAGTTGATCCCAGAACAACCGCAAGAACAGGCGATGTTGTTAAGTTCGCTCTGGACGCTGAGAAGATCCACGTATTCGACAAAGAG
Source organism: Massilistercora timonensis (assembly GCF_048354975.1). Classification (NCBI taxonomy): domain Bacteria; kingdom Bacillati; phylum Bacillota; class Clostridia; order Eubacteriales; genus Massilistercora; species Massilistercora timonensis. The sequence continues at coordinate 40,569 of NZ_DBGCJQ010000073.1, forward strand.
ACTGAGCAGACCATCACAAACTAGTGAGGGGTTTTTGAAACAGCAAGATGAGAGGGCATTCCTTAGGGAGTGCCCTTTTTATATGATGACAGGATTCTGGGCGTGGACAGTCCGGGGATCCTATGATAAAATGGATAGATGTAAACCAGTAAACTCCAGATGGGAGGGGTTTTCGTGTTATCGAATCAGATATTGCACAGGACGGCGCAGGATATCCGGGAGATCACCGGACTGGAATGTTCCGTATGGGATGTGCGTGGGGCCTGCCTGGTCAGGACCAGTGAGAAAGCCATAGAGATGGAACAGGATGTAAGAGCGTTTGGCGCCTCGGGACAGGAGAGCCGGATCGACGGCGGAGAAGGATTCTTCCTGATCTGTGATGAGGAGGAGCCGGTCTACGTGCTGGCGCTGCGGGGCAGTGAAGAAGAGATGAGCCTTGCGGGCCGGATGGGCGCAAGCCAGCTTGGGAACCTGATCCTGGCTTATAAAGAGCGGATGGATAAGAACCGGTTTGTCCAGAATCTTCTGCTGGACAATCTTCTGATGGTGGATGTGTATAATCAGGCAAGAAAGATGCGGATCCCCACGGAGCTGAAGCGGGCGGTGTTCCTTATCCAGGCCAAGAACGAAGGGGACAATCTGATCATGGATACCCTGAAGGGCCTGTATGCCACCGGCACCAGAGATTTTGTGACGGCGGTGGATGAGGAGAATATCATCCTGGTGAAAGCTCTGGAGGAACCGGAGGGATACCCATACCTTGCCCAGACAGCCCGGATCCTGGTGGACACGCTGAATATGGAAGCTATGGTCAGCGTGCGGGTTTCCTACGGAACCATCGTGCAGGAATTAAGGGATGTATCCCGGTCTTACAAAGAGGCCGACATGGCCATGGAAGTAGGCAAGGTCTTCTATGTGGACAAAAATATCTTCGCCTATAATGATCTGGGGATCGGAAGGCTGATCCATCAGCTGCCGGCGTCCTTATGTGAAATGTTCCTGCGGGAGGTGTTCGAGGACCAGGAGGCGGAGACATTCGGGGAGGAAGAACTGACCACCGTCTTCACCTTCTTCGACAATAACCTGAACATCTCAGAGACTGCGCGCCAGCTGCATGTGCACCGGAACACGCTGGTGTACCGGCTTGAGAAGATCGAGAAAAAAACAGGCCTGGACGTCCGGATCTTCGAGGACGCCCTGACCTTTAAGATCGCCATCATGGTGGCAGATCATATGAAAGACTTAGAGAACAGGAGGAGCTAAAGCATGATAAAATTATACGACAACGGAGTCTATCTCTTAAATGGTACAGAGATCGTGGAGAGCCCCGAGGAGGCGAAAGCCAGAACCGGAAAGGAAGTCTCCCGGGAAGAGGCGGCTCAGCAGACCATGGCCTACAATATCCTGAAGGAGCACAATACCTCCGGGAATATGGAGCGGCTGCAGATCAAGTTTGACAAGCTGACCTCCCACGACATTACATTTGTGGGGATCATCCAGACGGCGAGAGCTTCCGGTCTGGAGAAGTTCCCGATCCCCTATGTGCTTACCAACTGCCATAATTCCCTGTGCGCGGTGGGCGGTACCATCAATGAGGATGACCACATGTTTGGACTGACCTGCGCCAAGAAGTACGGCGGCGTCTATGTGCCCCCTCATCAGGCGGTTATCCATCAGTATGCCCGGGAAATGCTGGCAGGCGGCGGCAAGATGATCCTGGGATCTGACAGCCACACCCGCTACGGAGCCCTGGGAACCATGGCCATGGGCGAGGGCGGACCGGAGCTGGTCAAGCAGCTTCTGAATAAAACCTATGATATCAAGATGCCCCAGGTGATCGGTATCTACCTGGACGGCGAGCCCGTGAAGGGAGTAGGGCCTCAGGATGTGGCCCTGGCCATCATCGGAGCCACCTTCGGCAACGGATATGTGAACAATAAAGTTATGGAGTTCGTAGGCCCGGGCGTGGAGAAGCTGAGCGCGGACTTCCGGATCGGCATCGATGTAATGACCACAGAGACCACCTGCCTGTCCTCCATCTGGAAGACGGACGAGAAGATCCGGGAGTTCTATGAGATCCACGGACGGGAAGGGGATTATAAGGAGTTAAACCCGGGAGCGGTCACCTATTACGACGGCATGGTCTATGTCAACTTAAGTGAGATCCGGCCGATGATCGCCATGCCCTTCCATCCATCCAACGTCTACACCATCGACGAGGTGAACGCCAACCTGGCGGACGTCCTCCACGATGTGGAGAAGAAGGCCCAGGTAAGCCTGGACGGCGCAGTGGAGTATTCTCTCCAGGATAAGATCGTAAATGGCAAACTGTATGTAGATCAGGGGATCATCGCCGGATGTGCCGGCGGCGGATTCGAGAATATCTGCGCGGCGGCGGATATCATCCGGGGACATTATATCGGCGCGGATGAATTTACCTTCAGCGTTTATCCGGCCAGCACGCCCATCTACATGGAACTGGTGAAGAACGGCGCGGTAGCGGACCTGATGGAAGCAGGAACCATTGTGAAGACCGCCTTCTGCGGCCCCTGTTTCGGCGCAGGAGACACGCCGGCCAACAATGCGTTCTCCATCCGTCACTCCACCAGGAACTTCCCCAACCGGGAGGGATCCAAGCTGCAGAGCGGCCAGATCGCGTCGGTGGCGCTGATGGACGCCCGTTCCATCGCGGCAACGGCGGCCAACAAGGGATTCCTGACGCCGGCCACCGATATGGACGTAGAGTACAAAGGACGTACCTATCATTTTGATCAGAATATTTACGCCAACCGGGTATTTGACAGCAAGGGAGTGGCAGATCCCGGCGTGGAGATCAAATTCGGCCCCAATATCAAAGACTGGCCGCAGATGCCGGCCCTTCCGGAGAACCTGATCCTGAAGGTGGTATCTGAGATCCACGATCCGGTGACCACCACAGACGAGCTGATCCCCTCCGGTGAGACTTCTTCTTACCGGTCCAATCCGCTGGGCCTGGCAGAGTTCGCTCTGTCCAGGAAGGATCCGGCCTATGTGGGACGGGCCAAGGAAGTGCAGAAGGCCCAGAAAGCCCTGGAGGCAGGGGAGGATCCAACAGAAGCCCTGACAGAGCTAAAGATGGTGCTTTCGAAGATCACAGCGGAATATCCGGAGGTCAACACCGGAAACATTGGCGTGGGCAGCACCATTTTCGCAGTGAAGCCGGGAGACGGATCTGCAAGAGAGCAGGCGGCCTCCTGCCAGAAAGTGCTGGGCGGCTGGGCCAATATCGCCAACGAGTACGCCACCAAGCGTTATCGTTCCAACCTGATCAACTGGGGAATGCTTCCCTTCATCACGGAAGAGAACGACCAGGCTTTGAGCTTTAAGAACGGAGACTATCTGTTTGTGCCGGAGATCCGGAAGGCAGTGGAGGAGAAGGCTTCTGAAGTGAAGGCTTATCTTGTGGGCGAAGATCTCAAAGAGATCAGCCTGAAGCTGGGAGACATGACCGATGCAGAGCGGGAGATCATCTGCAAGGGGTGTCTGATCAATTATTACAGAGGATAGAAGAGTGATCCGGGCCGGGAAAAGAAATTTTTCCGGCCTTTTATGCATCAAAAGAGATCTTTTTCGACTCTAATAGATACGATACAAGAAGATCCTATCTGATGAGGGAGGACAGGATTATGAAGTGTGACGGGGATACATTTGCAAAGATGTACCAGAGCGTGTACCAGGATCTGTACCGGTTCGCCCTCTGTATCCTGCGGGACAGGCAGGAAGCGGAGGATGCAGTCGGCGAAGCGGTGCTGGCGGGCTATGAGAATATCGGGAAGCTGCGCAAGGAAGAAGCTTTTAAAAGCTGGATGTTCACCATCCTGGCGAACCAATGTAAAAAACGGTTCCGGGAGAGGGAGAACCTTGTAAGTCTGGATCAGGAGAAGACCTTCTTCTCTGCGGAGACCCAGGAGACAGATCCGGGACTTGCCCTGGATGTACGGAAGGCATTTGCCGTCCTGCCGGAGGAGGAGCAGATGATCGTGGGACTGTCTGTGTTCGGCGGATATACCAGCCGGGAGATCAGCCGGATCCTCAGGATGAACGAGCATACGGTCCGTTCCAGGAAAAGGCGGGCTCTGGAGAAGATGGAGTGTGTATTAGAGTAGGAAAGGGGTGTCTTTATGAACAGGAACGAGCAGGAAATTCTGGAAAAGATCCGGAAGAAGACGGCAGAGATCCAGCCGCCGGACAGCCTTGGTCCGGAGGCGGTAAGAGAACGGCTTGCCGGCGTCAGGAAGAAGAGACCAGCGTGGAAGTATCTGGCAGTTCCGGCGGCAGCCTGTCTGGTGATCGCCGCAGGGATATCCATTTACAGCGGCCTTGGCGGCAGGGAGGGAGGAACATCCGCCGTACCGGCAGAGACGGTGGTGGAGGAGATCAGCGGGAGCGGATCCATCGCCTGCGCGGACAGTTATGAAGAGATCTATGATCAGATCCAGGAAGGGATCAAAGAGCAACGGGCCAGAAGCTGGGTGGTGAACGAGTCCGCGGATATGATCGCCGCCACCGAATCCCAGAGCAGCACTTTCGGCGGGGCGGCAAAGACTGCGGAAGCGGGGACAGACTATTCTGAGACCAACCTGCGGCAGCAGGGAGTGGACGAAGGCGACCTGGTGAAAACCGACGGGAACTATCTCTATGTCGTGGAGACGAATCAGACAGAGGTGGGGATCGTGAAAGCGGGAGAGGTGTTAGAGGAGACTGGGGAAATCCGGATCAAAGAAGGATGGGGGATCGAGGAGATCTATGTGGTCCCGGAGAAGAAGCAGGTGATCCTGGTATGTTCGAAGAATCTGGGAGACGTGGAGTTCTATCCGGAAGAGGAACAGGCAGAGTCCATGATCCTGACCTATGATGTAAGCGATCCAAAAGAACCCGGGCTGGAGGGGGAAGTTACCCAGAGCGGCTGGTATCATTCCTCCCGACTGGCAGAGGGGGTTCTCTACCTTTTTACCCAGTATGATGTGGGAACAGATATCCAGGAGGCCAGGCCGGAGACCTATATCCCTCAGGTACAGGGGAAACTTCTGGAAGAATCGGAGATCTTCCTTCCGCCCTACGGGCAGGGGACGCTCTATGAGATCGTCACCGCCGTGGACCTGGAGAAGCCGCAGGTGACCAGGAGCAGCCGGGCCATTTTCTCCAAAGGGGGAGACCTGTATGTAAGCGGTGAAAATATTTACTATTATGAGACTGTCTGGACAGAAAAGGGGCAGCGGGAGATGACCACCATCCGGAAGATCTCTTACCGGGACGGGGAACTGGAGCCGGAAGCCCAGGGAACCGTGGACGGCTATATCAACGATTCTTTCTCCATCGACGAATACGAGGGGAGGCTGCGGATCGTGACTACGGTGGGGGATACCAATTCCGTTACGGTCCTGGATGAAGAGCTGCAGGTGGCGGGAGAGATCACCGGCCTGGCGAAGGACGAGAGGATCTATTCGGCCAGATTTCTGGGCAAGGTGGGGTATTTTGTCACCTTCCGGGAGACGGACCCTCTGTTCTCCGTGGACTTCTCCGATCCGGATAAGCCCCGGATCATCGGGAAGCTTAAGATCCCCGGATTCTCAGATTACCTCCATTCTTACCGGGAAGGCCAGCTTCTGGGGATCGGTATGGATGTGGATGAGAAGACCCAGATCACCGGAGGAGTGAAACTGACCATGTTCGACGTCACCGATCCGGCGGACGTGAAGGAAGCAGACACCTATGTCCTGGAAAATGTCTACAATACCGATGTGTCTTATGATTACAAGGCAGCGCTGGTGGACGGGGAGAAAGACCTGATCGGCTTCCCGGCAGATTCGGAGGGAGGGAGGACATACTATCTCTTCAGCTACGATACCGAAACCGGATTCCAGCGCCTGATGGAGGAAGAGGTGAACGGCGGCGGCGGGACCACCAGGGGGATCTATATTGGGGACCGGTTGTATGTGGTGGATGGAAACGTGATCGAATCCTATAGCCTGGAGGACTATGAGAAACTGGATGGATTAATTTTGTAAATTTAAACTAAAAATTGAATAATTCAGAAAATAATTAAAATAATAAATCAAAGTAAATTAATATAAATAAAAATGAAAAATAGTGTTGACAAATAAAAAACCCGGTGCTATTATAATATCAATCCAAAGGAAATCCAGAAAAGAAAACCTGACGAGAAAGGGTTTTAAGAAGGACAGAGAAGAAAAGATCTGTCAGAGACGGATTCCAAAGATATTTCATATGTCGGTGAGATATCAGAGAATTGGAAAATCTTAGAAAAGGAGGCTTATACCATTGGACAATGCAGTAGAAACAACAATTCAATATGTTAGTGGTATGGCAGAGAAAAGGTCCCATAGAATAAGCCTTTATAATAAAAGGCGATAAAACCGGTAAGATTTGAATGAAAGAGAAAGTCGGAGAAGAGAAAAAGCCGGACAGTAAATAAACCGATTACTATCTGCAGACATATTGAAAAAATACCACATAAGATCGATTCAAAGAGTTTTAGGAGATGTGTAAAGAAACATCAGCTAAACGATCGATATTTATAGAAACCATATAAAGCAAGGTTATAGAAGGAATAACTTAATACGATTACAGACAAATGATAAGGGCTCTGGCTGTAATGGAAACGGTTATAGATATAAATAGCCAAGGAAATGTTTTATATGGAAGATGAGGGATATAAATAATGATATCGAAGATCGTAAGATCCGAGACTTTGAGTTGTAGTTTTCCTGAATAAGGATAAGGGACCGATAATCAGAGATTCCTCCGATTTATATAAAAAAATATGATAAAATTAAATAGAGAGTAGCCATTATATCGAAAATCGATTATAATGGCTACTTTTTTGTAATTTTTTGTAATAAAAACCAACTAAAAATCTGATTGTCCGCTAAAACACTGTATCTATC
>NZ_DBGCJQ010000074.1:0-3005 GCF_048354975.1 Massilistercora timonensis
GCGGTCCGCATGAAGATCCTCCTGAGTATGCAATTGTCGATTCATAAGTACCTCACTTTCATTATAGGAAACAAGACTACATGCTGCAACCTTTAAATGAGCTCAAAAAGGTCTGGAAACAAATGGCGGAAACCGCCGGAAATAAAGGATAGCCGGGAAATCCGGCTGCGGTGGAGAAAAGAATTCTCCAGATGGTTGTTTGTTCATTATAGTGGAGAGCAGAAGAAAAGACAAGATGGCAGGATAGACAAATCCGACCAAAGGATTTCAGCAACTCTTACTAAATTTGGATTTTCTTAAGAATCTTTATAAACATTTTCAGGTTCTGACACATTTGCGCCACATCTTTTTTATATAATAGCTTTAACAACAAATGAAGGCGGCGGTCGTGCTTATGTTTTCTTATCTGTATGACTGTCAGTCTTCGCCTAACAATAATTCAAATTTACATAGATTGTTTCATTCCTTCCGGACCGGCTGCAAAACGCCGGTCCGCTCTCGTTTTCAACGGGATTTTATTTCAATTTAGGTATTCCGCTCACCCGGCACTTATGCTATAATACATTACGGTGTTTTTGGAGACGTATCGAAGTGGTCATAACGAGCCGCACTCGAAATGCGGTTGTCCTCTTTGGGCACGTGGGTTCGAATCCCACCGTCTCCGTACAAAAACGCAGCAAGGACAGATCTTGTCCCTGCTGCGCTTTTTCATTTTTCTCGCCAGGCGTGCGCTTTTAGGCCCGCTCTCTGAGCGCCTCTATGATCCGTTCTCCGGCCAGCCGGACATTCTCCTGCTTTGTGGCCAGATTTACCCGGATGAAGGTTTCGTTCTCCCCTTTGCCGAACCAGGAGCCGTAGTCCACTGCCAGACCACATTTTCCCTGGATCACCTGCTCCATCTCTTCCGGACGGAGGTAGGCGCCAAGGTCGATCCACATCAGATAGGTCCCTTCCATCTGCGCGATCCACACTTTGGGCAGCGCCTCTTCCAGCATCTGCTTCAGACAGTTGTAATTGTCTTCAATAATCTCCAGCACCTCTGCAAGCCAGTCTGCTCCGTCTTCATAAGCGCTTTGTACCGCCACATACCCAAAGGAATTGCCCCCTTTGATCCGGATCCGGTCTGTATAGGCATCATAGCGCTCCCGCAATCCAGGATCCGGCAGGATCACAATGGAATTCTGGCAGGCCGCCAGGTTAAATGTCTTAGTGGCCGCCGTCAGTGTCACCAGGATCTCGTCATAATCTCCCGCCGTTGCCGTTGGGATATGGGAATGTCCTTTCATCACCAGATCCTGATGGATCTCGTCCGAGATCACATAGACGCCGTGCTTCTTACAGATATCCATGACTCTTCGGATCTCTTCTTTCTTCCACACTCTTCCCACCGGATTATGAGGGGAACAGAGGATGAAAAGCTTAACGTCCTCCTCTTCGATCTTCCGCTCAAAATCTTCATAGTCTATAACATAACTGTTCTCCCTGCGGATCAGAGGACTCTCCGTCACCTGGCGGTGATTATTTATCAGGGAGTCTTTAAATGGATAATAGACCGGCGGCATGATCAGCACATGGTCCTCCTCTTTCGTCAGTATCTGCACCAGCCAGTTGACTGCCGGAACCACTCCCGGGGAGAACCGGAGCCATTCCTTCTCCACCTGATAGCCGTGCCGGGCAGCTTCCCAGCGGACAAAGGCTTCCCCGTATTCCTCCGAAGGATGATAATATCCGAACACTCCGAAATCCACATATTTTCTCAAGGCTTCCCGGACGCAGGCAGGCGCCTCAAAATCCATGTCCGCCACCCACAGTGGAAGCAGCTCTTCTTCGCCAAACTGCTCCCGGCAGGCGTCCCATTTTTTGGAGTCTGTATGTCTCCGCTCTTTGTAACACACTTCTTTCATGTCTGTACCTCATTACTTTCCTGTCTGTTTTTGTTTCTTCAGTCGTCTCCTGAACATCTTATCTTTTTTCTCTGGAAAATGCAATCAGATTCCATTGACTTCTTCCCAGGGACCAAAGTATCATAAAGTTAGCAATCACGCTTTGAAAGGAGGGTTCTTATGTATTACAAAGAGTTCAAGGGAAATAAGATCTCCACTCTCGGCCTTGGCAGCCTCCGCCTTCCTGCCGTCCCGGGAGACCCCAATAAGATCGACCGGGAAAAAGCCCGGAAGGTTATCGATCAGGCTTTTGCAAGCGGCATCAACTATTTTGACGCCGCCTACACCTATCACAAAGGCGACTCAGAGCGTTTCCTGGGCGAAGCTCTGGCCCGCTATCCACGGGACAGCTACTATCTGGCCAGCAAGTTTTATGTGATCGCCAACCCAGATATCGAAGAAGTATTCGAAGAACAACTGCGGCGCTGCCAGACCGACTATTTTGACTTCTACCTGATCCACAGCGTACAGGAGCATTTCATGGATCAATATATGGACCCGGCCAGAGATTACATCGGATATCTGCTGAAACAAAAAGCGGCAGGCCGCATCCGCTACCTGGGATTTTCTTCCCATATGGCGCCGGAAGGGCTTGCACGCTTTCTTGACTGGTATCCGGATTTCGACATGGCCCTAATCCAGCTCAACTACCTGGACTGGACTCTGCTGGACGGGAAAGGCCAGTACGATCTTCTGACAAAACGGGGCATCCCCGTCTGGGTAATGGAACCCCTGAAGGGCGGGCGGCTGGTTCATTTAAATGATCAGGCGGAAGCGATCTTAAACCAGGCCGCGCCGGGACAGACCATTCCTTCCTGGTCCTTCCGCTATCTTCTGGGACTTCCCAATGTACAGTGCGTCTTAAGCGGCATGACTTCCCCGGAGGAGATCCGGCAGAACGCCGCCGTCTTTGAACCGGAAAATCAACTGACAGAGGCAGAAAGCGCCGCCCTGGACAAAGCCATCCTGGCATTCCGGGATTCCTTCGGCGTTCCCTGCTCTTCCTGCCGCTACTGCTGCCCGGTCTGCCCGGCCGAACTGGACATTCCCCTTTTAATCAAG
>NZ_DBGCJQ010000075.1:0-28571 GCF_048354975.1 Massilistercora timonensis
CCGCTACCTGCCTGGCCTGTTCCTGACCCGGTTTCTTCAGGTAGAACTCCGACAGCAGGATCACTTCCTCCAGGGCTTCGATCTCTTTTTGCGTAATGTGTTCCGTGGCCCACCGGGCGCACAGCCCTTCCAGCATGGAGCGGATCTCATAGATATCCCGCACGTCCTTGCTGCTGATCCCGGTCACATAGGCTCCCCGGTTTGGAACCAGGGTCACCAGTCCTTCCAGTTCCAGCTGACGTAAGGCCTCCCGCACCGGCGTGCGGCTCACCCCCATCTCTTCTCCGATGGCGGCCTCCCTAAGTTCCTCATGATCCTGATAGACTCCGGATAAAATATTTTCTCTCAGCTTGTGAAATACTTTTCCTCTCAGCGATTGATCCTGATATTCTTCCATATTTCCTCTCCTTCTCCCCTGCAAATGCTCTTTCCACGGTCGGGATTAATCAAGCCGGATCCCCAGTTCCCGGCAGGCAGTCTCGATCACTGCGGTCAGTTCCTCGTCCGTCAGTACGGTCACGCGGCCGCTCTCATATTCCTGGTCCACCCAGGCTTTCACCTTCTGCACAAGAGCGGAGTTTTTATCCACCTGCGCTTCCCCGGTCAGCCGGTAATAGGTATTGATCCAGTGAGCGATCCCCGCAAGGCCTGAGGTATTGGATACCGTCACACGGGGCGGCTTGTTCAGGAATTTCTCCGTATCGAAAATGTTGTAGATCTCTTCATTCTTGAGAAGGCCGTCCGCATGGATCCCGGCTCTGGTCACATTAAAGTTATTTCCTACAAAGGGAGTGTTGGCCGGGATCTTATAACCCAGTTCTTTCTCATAGTAGTCCGCGATCTCCGTGATCACCGTGGTGTCCATGCCGTCCAGGGAACCCCGCAGCTGGGCGTACTCGAAGACCATGGCTTCCAGTGGCGTATTCCCGGTCCGCTCCCCGATCCCGAAGAGAGAACAGTTCACCCCGGATGCCCCGTAGAGCCAGGCAGTGGTAGAATTGCTCACCGCTTTGTAGAAATCGTTGTGGCCGTGGAACTCGATCAGCTCGCTGGGAACTCCCGCGTGTACCCGCAGGCCGTAGATGATCCCGGGGATAGACCGGGGGATCACCGCGCCCGGATAATTGACCCCATATCCCATGGTATCGCACACCCGGATCTTGATGGGGATCTTGTACTCCTCCATCAGGTGCATAAGCTCCAGGCAGAAGGGGATCACAAACCCATAGATATCCGACCGGGTGATATCCTCCAGGTGACACCTGGGGCTGATCCCCGTCTCCAGACATTCCCGGATAACAGAAAGGTACTGCTCCATAGCCTTCTTTCTTGTGGTCTTCAGCTTATAGAAAATGTGGTAATCCGAGCAGCTCACCAGGATGCCGGTCTCCTTCAGGCCGATCTCCTTCACCAGCTCAAAATCCTTCTTGTTGGCCCGGATCCAGCTGGTCACCTCCGGAAAACGATATCCCCGCTCCAGACATTTATAGACAGCGTCCCTGTCCTTCTTGCTGTAAAGGAAGAACTCCGACTGGCGGATCTTCCCCTCCGGCCCGCCCAGCCGGTGGAGATAATCATACAGCTTCACGATCTGATCCGTGCTGTAAGGCGCCCGGGACTGCTGGCCGTCGCGAAACGTGGTATCCGTGATCCAGATCTCATCCGGCATGCAGTGTGGCACGATCCTGTCGTTGAACGCGATCTTCGGAATCTCATCATAATGAAACAGATTGCGGAACACATTTGGCTTTTCCACATCCACCAGCGGATACATGTGCTCCTCCAGCTGCAAAAGATTCGTATGCTTGTCCAGATATACCTTCCTGTCTTCCATGATAACTTTCACCTCTTCGAATTGTTTCTTCGTATAATTGTATACAATTATACATTTCCTGTCAATACCTGCCAAAAATAATTCGCAACGATTTTGTATAGATATTCCAGAAAACTTCGAAAGTTTTATCCCTCCACATAGAAAAATGGCGAGATGAAGGATTGACAATTCAAACAACTCCAACAACTCGCCATTTGGGTACACCGCATTTTGCAATTTAGGACGTAGTAAAGTTCAAAAAGGCTACGTCCTCTTATAAAATTAATACAATTTCGCTCCGATCTCTCTCGGCCGCAAGCCTTCATCTTCCAACGCCTGCATGATTTCGTGCTTATGCTCGGTTCCGAAGGCCTCGATGGTAAGCCTCAGCTCTACCGCCGCATTCCGGTTGGTGCTGACAAACTGGTTGTGCTCCAGCTTGATAACGTTGCCCTGGGCATCTGCCACGGTCTTGGCTGTACGCACCAGTTCGCCCGGTTTATCCGGCAGCAGCACGGACACGGAGAAGATCCGGTCGCGCTGGATCAGGCCGTGCTGTACCACGGAGGACATGGTGATGATATCCATATTTCCGCCGCTTAAAACTGCTACTGCCTTTTTGCCTTTCAGGTCCAGCTGCTTCAGCGCAGCCACTGTCAGAAGGCCGGAATTTTCCACGATCATCTTGTGGTTTTCTACCATATCCAGAAATGCGCCGATCAGCTCGTCGTCCTGCACTGTCAGGATCCGGTCGATATTTTCCTTCGCATACGGGAAGATCTTCTCTCCCACCTTCTTAACCGCAGTACCGTCGGCGATGGTGTCCGCGCTGTCCAGAGCTACCGGCTCTCCTGCCTGGAAGGCCGCGGTCATGCTGGCAGCGGCGGCAGGCTCCACGCCAATCACCTGGATCTTGGGATTCAGCATCTTCGCCAGAGTAGAGATCCCTGTCACCAGCCCGCCTCCGCCGATGGGCGCCAGAATATAATCCACAGTGGGAAGCTCCTGTACGATCTCCATGGCGATGGTTCCCTGGCCGGTGGCAATATCCAGATCGTCAAAGGGATGAACGAATGTGGCCCCGGTCTCTTCCGCAAGCTTCAGCGCATAAGCGCAGGAATCATCATAGACATCCCCGTGGAGCACTACTTCCGCCCCATAGTTCTTTGTCCGGTTGACTTTGATAAGGGGGGTGACCGTCGGCATAACGATGGTTGCCTTACACCCGAACTTCTGAGCCGCAAATGCCACGCCCTGGGCATGGTTCCCGGCGGAAGCTGTCACAAGCCCTTTGGCTCTTTCTTCCTCTGACATGGTGCTGATCTTATAGTAGGCGCCCCGCACTTTGTACGCGCCGGTCTTCTGCATGTTCTCCGGCTTCAGATAGATCCGCCCGCCGCTCTGCTGGCTCAGATACTCACTGTAAACCAGCTTGGTGGGAAGGGTCACATCCTTCACGATCTCACTTGCCTGTTCAAATTTCTCCAGTGTCAACATCCTTTCATCCTCCTCTTCGTATTCTTTACTCACTCTCTGTCCCCACAGAAAACAATGCGTTCACAAAGGCATCCGCATCAAATTTCTGCAGGTCGTCAATGGTCTCTCCAACACCGATATATTTTACCGGGATCCCAAGTTCCGCCTGGATCGCCACTGCGATCCCGCCCTTGGCCGTCCCGTCCATCTTGGTAAGGATAATGCCGGTGATATCCGCCACTTCACTAAATTCCCTGGCCTGCTGAAGGGCATTCTGTCCAGTGGTTGCGTCTAGTACCACTAACGTCTCCCGAAATGCTTCCGGGTACTCCCGGTCAATGATCCGGTTCATCTTCTTCAGTTCTTCCATCAGGTTCTTCTTGTTGTGAAGCCGTCCGGCAGTGTCAATGAGAAGTACATCCGCGTGCCGGGCTTTGGCCGCTGCCACCGCGTCATAGACCACAGAAGCGGGATCCGCCCCCTCCTGGCCGCCGATCAGTTCTGCCTGCGCCCTTCCGGCCCATTCCTTCAGCTGCTCTCCTGCCGCGGCCCGGAAGGTATCCGCCGCCGCCAGCACCACCTTCTTGCCCTGGGCCCTAAGTTTCCCGGCCAGCTTGCCAAGGGTGGTAGTCTTGCCCACGCCGTTGACACCGATCACCATGACCGCGGAGGTCTGGGTCTCAAACTGATACGCTGTCTCTCCCACATCCATCTGCTCCCGGATACTCTCGATGAGAAGCTCCCGGCAGTCAGCAGGCTCCTTGATATGCTGTTCTTTTACCTTTTCTCTCAGATCATCCAGGATATTCTCCGTGGCCTGCACCCCAAGGTCCCCCATGATCAGAACTTCCTCCAGCTCCTCATAGAAATCCTCGTCAATATGAGAAAATCCATTGAAAATGCTGTCCATACCGGATACGATATTATCCCTGGTCTTGCTGAGTCCGTCTGCCAGTCTTTGAAAAAATCCTTTCTTTTCCTCTGCCATCCTGCACTCCTTTCTCAATAAAATCTATTTGTCCAGTTCTCCTTCCAGAAGGCTGACGGATACCAGGGTAGATACCCCCTTCTCCTGCATGGTGATCCCGTACAGCCGGTCCGCCGCCGTCATGGTGCCCCTCCGGTGGGTGATCACGATAAACTGGGTGTTTTTGGTCAGCTTATGAAGATACTTGGCAAAGCGGACCACATTGTTGTCGTCCAGCGCAGCCTCGATCTCGTCCAGCAGACAGAAGGGCGAAGGCTTCAGATTCTGGATGGCGAACAACAGCGCGATGGCTGTGAGAGCCTTCTCCCCTCCGGAGAGCTGCATCATATTTTGCAGCTTCTTGCCCGGCGGCTGGGCGATGATCCGGATCCCTGCCTCCAGGATATCCTCGTCCTCCATCAGCTCCAGCGTACCCTTTCCTCCGCCGAACAACTCTTTGAAAACCTGGTCGAACTCCTGGGAGATCCGGGCAAACTGCTCCTGGAACTGCTTGCGCATGGCAGCGTCCAGCTCTTCAATGATCTGCATCAGTGTGGCTTCCGCCTCCACCAGGTCGTCGTGCTGCTTCTTCAGAAAATCATAGCGGTCATACAGATTCTTGTAATCCTCGATGGCATTGACATTCACATTGCCCAATCCCCGGATCTCATTTTTCAGTTCCTGGATCCGCCGCTTCATCTTGGCCAGGTCTGTAAGATTGCCGTCCCGCAGCTCCAGCGCCCGGTTGTAGGTAAGCTCATACTCTTCCCACATATAATCATACTGCTTCTGGGAAGCCTCCTCATAGGATTCCTTCTGATTCTCCAGACGGAATACCTCTTTGTCCAGCTCTGCCATGTGGCCGGACAGTTCTTCCCGCTTCTGGAGGAAGGACCGGTGCTTCCTGGTCAGTTCTTCCCGCTGGTTCTTGTATTTCTCGATCTCTGCCTGGATCTCCTGGAACAATTCTCCGGAATTCTCGATGGTCTGCCTCAGATCCTGGATCTTTTCCTCTTTCTCCTGGATCTCCCTGGATGTGCCACCCTTGTTTTCTTCCAGTTCCTTCAGTTCTTCCTGGAATTTCTCCATCTCATCCTGGATACGGGTCACATTCTCCAGCACAAAATCATACTTCTGCTCCAAACCGGCGCAGACAAGATGCATTTCTTCCGCAACTTTCTGCTTCTCGGTCTCAACTTCATGCTCCTGATCCAGAACTGCCTGCTCCTCTTCGATCTTGGCCGTCAGCTGGACTTCCAGCTCCTGGGACGTATCCAGCTCCACATTGATGGACTCCTGATTGTCCACAATATCTGTGATCTGCCGGTCCAGATCCTGAGCCTCTTTCTGGATGTCCTCCACCAGATCCCTGGAAGCCTTCACTCTGGCCCCCGCCTGGTCCGCGTTCATCTTTGCCGTATTCTGGACTACGTATGATTTCTGGAGCTGTTCTTTGATCTCCTCAACCTTCTCATAGCAGCCGGCCCGTACCTGCCTGAGCCGGTCTGACTCTGCCTCGAATTCATCCATCTCTTTTTTCAGCTGCCGCACGGTTTTCTCAAATTCTTCGATCTCCCGCCTTCTGCTGAGAAGGTTGCTGGAATTCTTAAATGCACCTCCGGTCATGGATCCCCCCGGATTGATCAACTCGCCCTCCAGGGTTACGATCCGCAGGGACTGCTGGTATTTCCGGGCAATGGCCGTTCCTGTGTCAATGTTGTCCACCACCAGGGTCCGCCCCAGCAGATAGCCCACCAGTTCCCGGTACGCCGGATCGCTTTTTACCAGGGTGTCGGCCACGCCGATCACGCCCTTTTCCTTTAACGCTTCCGGCCGCTGGATCCCGCCTCTTGCCTTCATGCTGGTAAGAGGAAGGAAGGTGGCACGCCCGAACCGGTTCTGTTTCAGGAAACGGATCATCCGCTTGGCCGTCTCTTCATCGGAGGTGACGATATTCTGGATGTTGCCTCCCAGAGCGGTCTCCACGGCGATCTCGTAATCTTTCTCCACTTTGATCAGGTCCGCCACTACGCCAAGAAGGCCTGGTTCCTGCCCTTTGTGGTCCATCACCTTCCGGATGCTGTTGCCGTAGCCATCGTAGCGCTCAGTGATATTTTTCAGGGACTCCAGCCGGGACTGCTCCCGGTGATAGGCAGTCTGGCCGATCCGGAACTTCTCCGTCCGTCCTGCCAGATCCTTCTGGATCGTCTCAATCTTCTCTTCATACTCCCGGTTTTCGGCGGCCAGGGTCCGGATCTCCCCGGAAATGCGCTCCAGCTCTTCCAGATATCCGTTCTGCTGTTTCTCCTGGGAAGCGGCTTCTTCCTCCGCTTCTGCCGCCCGGCGGGAAAGCTGTTCCCGGCGCACCTGGATCTGTTCCAGCATGGTATCATACTTCTGGATCTTGGCCTTGGTGGAAGCCCGGTTGTTGAGAAGCTCCATGATATCGCTTTTATTCTTGTCAATAGAGGCAGACAAGGTGGCGATCCTGGTCTGGACTGTGATCAGTTCCTCTCTTGCCTGATTCTCCAGGGCCTGCTTCTTCTCCAGTTCCCCTTTGATCTCTTCCTGTTCCTTCTGGCGTCCGGCCAGCTGGCCCTCCCGGTCCAGAAGCTCTGTCTCGATGGTCTTGGCCCGCTGGTCGTAATGCTCGTCGTTCATATGGGCGCTGTGGATCTGCTCCCGCAGAAGGGCGATCTGATTCTCCAGCTGCTGTTTCAGCATAGTGGTCTCATTGAGCTGGCTCTTGGCCTTCTCGATGGCCGCCTCAATGCCGTCTACCTGCTCTTCTACCGCCTCGTACTCCTGCTTCATATCCGCATAGGCGCTGCCTGCCTCTGCAAGCTCCTGACGGGTAGCAGCAAGCTTTCCTTCGATCCCCTGGATCTGCTCCCGGATCCGAGCTGTCTCCAGAAGAAACATATTAATATCGTAAGTCTTTAACTCCTCCTTTTTCCGCAGATATTCCCTGGCAGTCTCCGCCTGCTTCTCCAGAGGCGTGATCTGCTTCTCCAGCTCAGCCAGGATGTCGTTGACCCTGAGAAGGTTCTGCTGTTCCTCCTCCAGCTTCTTGACCGACAGATTCTTCCTGCGCTTGAATTTCACGATCCCGGCCGCCTCGTCAAAAAGTTCCCGCCGCTCTTCCGGCTTTCCGCTTAAGATCCGGTCAATCTGGCCCTGTCCGATGATGGAATACCCTTCCTTACCGATACCGGTATCGTAGAACAGCTCATTCACATCTTTCAGCCTGCACAGACTCCCATTGATCAGGTACTCGCTCTCTCCGGAGCGGTACAGCCGCCGGGCCACCGTTACTTCCTCGTAATCGATGGGCAGCTGATGATCGGAATTGTCCAGCGTGATGGCCACAGAGGCATAGCTTAAGGGCTTGCGGTTCTCTGTCCCGGAGAAGATCACGTCCTGCATACTGCCGCCCCGCAGCTGCTTGACTCTCTGTTCCCCCAGCACCCAGCGGACCGCATCGGCCACGTTGCTCTTCCCGCTTCCGTTAGGCCCCACGATCCCGGTGATCCCGTTATGGAAATCAAATTTGATCTTATGGGCAAAGGACTTAAAACCCTGCACTTCGATACTTTTTAAATACATACTCCACCTACTTTATCTCTTGCTTTTTCAATTCCAGCAGGGCGTGATACGCCGCTTCCTGCTCCGCCCGCTTCTTGGTGTGGCCCGTGCCGGTCCCGTAGATCTCATCCCCGATGCACACGGCAGTCCGGAAGGATTTGTCATGATCCGGCCCTTCCTCCCCCATCAAGCGGTAGGTCACCCGCTGATCCCGGAATCTGGCCTGCACAACCTCCTGAAGGATAGTCTTGCTATCGAAAAAGAGCTTCTTGTTCTCCAGGTCGCTGAGTACCACCTTGTGGATAAACTCTTTCGCGTTAGTAAAACCACCATCCATATAGATCGCGCCGATCAGCGCCTCCAGAGCGTCTGATGTAAGAGAATCCCGGTTTCTCCCGCCGGTGGCCTCCTCCCCTTTTCCCAGGCGGAGATACCCTCCAAGATCCAGCTGTCTTGCGCAGAATGCCAGCGCCGGCTCGCAGACGATGCTGGCCCGCATCCGGGTCAGCTCTCCCTCCGGGAACTTTGCCTCATCCTGGAACAAAAACTCGCTGGTCACCAGCTCCAGCACCGCGTCCCCCAGGAATTCCAGCCGTTCATTGCTTTCATATTTCTCCATGTGGGCTTCGTTGATGTAGGACTTATGAGTCATGGCCCGCTCCAGGAGACGGCGGTCGTGAAACTGATATCCCGCCTTTTTCTCTAATTCCAATAAATCTTGCTTCATCTGTTCCTGCTCCATAAAATGAAAAAGCCCTGCCGGGCTTTTTCATTTCTTCCTAAAACCTGTGCCTAGTTACTGGTCGCCGCTTTGATCTGCTCTACAGCATCCTCCACCGTAGCGATTTTTTCCGCATCCTCATTATCGATCTCGATATCAAAAGTCTCCTCGATCCCCATAATGATCTGGAAGATATCCAGAGAATCTGCCTGCAGATCGTCCACAAACCTGGTCTCCATGGTGATCTCCTGTTTGTCCACGTTCAATACATCCGCGATGATATTCTGTAATTTCTCGAATTCCATACTCTTTTTCTCCTTTTTCTAACTCTTTGCTTTATCCCTGGGCAATGTTCTGCTCTGTTTGGATACATTCCCTGATCTTTTCGTTGATTCCCTGTTTCTTGAACGTACAGCACTGCCAGATGGTGTTGCGCACCTCCTGCGCCTTGGAACTTCCGTGGGTCTTCACCACAAGTCCGTTAAGGCCCAGAAGCGGCGCTCCGCCGTACTCGGAGGCGTCGAATGTCTTCAGCGTCTTCTTCAGCGCCGGCTTCACCATAAGCGCGCCGATCTTGCTCCTGAAAGACGTCATCATTCCCCCTTTGATCTTGTCCATGAAAACGGAACCCAATCCTTCATATAGCTTGAGGATCACATTTCCCGTAAACGCTTCACAGACCACAACATCTGCCTGACCCTTGGGGATCTCTCTGGCTTCCACGCTTCCGATGAAGTTGATCCCTTCCGCTTCCTTAAGAAGAGGGAATGTCTCCTTCACCAGCGCGTTTCCTTTCTCTTCCTCCGCGCCGATGTTGACGATGCCTACCTTGGGATTGGCGATCCCCATCACGTGTTCCATGTAGATGGAACCCATCTTGGCAAACTGGACAAGATGAGAGGGTCTGGCGTCCACATTGGCTCCGCAGTCCACCAGAAGGCTTACTCCCTTTGCCGTGGGGAACAGTGGGGCAAGGGGCGGACGTTCCACACCTTTGAGTCTTCCCACGATCACCTGTCCTCCCACAAGGACCGCTCCGGAACTTCCGGCTGAGACAAAGGCGTCTGCCTTTCCTTCCTTTACCATCTTCATTCCCACCACAATGGATGAATCCTTCTTCCTGCGGATAGCATTCACCGGCGGCTCCGCCGTCTCGATCACTTCCGTGGCGTTCACGATCTCGATCTGATCCCCGGAATACCCGTTTCTTTCCAGCTCCCGGCGGACTACTTCCTCCTGTCCCACCAGACAGACATGGATATCCGGACGATCCGCCACAGCCTGGACCGCTCCCTTTACAATCTCGCCCGGCGCGTTATCCCCGCCCATGGCGTCCAAAGCTACTGTTGTCATCTCCGTCATGATCAATGATTCCTCCTCGCGCTACTGACATAATTCTACTAGACCTTTTTCTAAAAATCAATATCTTTATTCAATTGGGGACGTGGTATTTTCAGAAATACCACGTCCCAGATTGAAAATACCCTGTCCCTAATTGAAAAAAATCAGGAAGAACACTGCAACCGGGCATTCTTCCTGATCTTTTTTCTCATCGTCTCAGTTGTTCTTAGTCCTGAGGAATGATCTCTTTTTTGTTGTAAGAGCCGCAGGCCTTGCACACTCTGTGAGGCATCATCAGCTCGCCGCACTTGCTGCATTTTACCAGGTTCGGCGCGCTCATCTTCCAGTTAGCTCTTCTCTTATCTCTTCTGGCTTTTGAAGATTTGTTCTTTGGACAGATCGACATAGGTTACACCTCCTTAAAATTCTTAAACACATCGCGGATAACTGACATTCTAGGGTCAAGGCTTGTGTCTTCGCAGTCACAAGTTCCCTCATTCAGGTTTTGACCACATACGCTGCAAATCCCCTTACAGTCTTCGCCGCACAGAATTTTCGTCGGCCACCCTATGAGAATCTCATTGCGGACCAGCTGGTCCACATCGAGCGTATATCCGTCAATATAGTTGGTTTCTTCCTGATCGTCCAGGCTGACCTTCCTTGAGAAATCCACCATAAGCGGCGTCTCCACCGGGGTCAGGCACCGGTCGCAGGGAATGGAAAAAAGAAACTCTGCTTTTCCCGTGATCTGGAGCTTGCGCTCCTCCACGTACTCCACCGTGATGGACGGCGGACTTTTCCGAAGGATGGGAAAATGCTCTCCCCCCAGGACGAAATCCTCCATCTCCACCGGTACATCCTGTTGGATCATTGTGTGTTGTTCAGACAAAACACATGACAGGTCTAATAACATCGTTAATTACTCCTATCCACACCTAAACTATTATATCACGAAAAATACGTTTGTCAACCACAAACCATTGAATTTCCAGCTTTTATACCAGCGCTACCGTCTCTCTTGCAATGGCCAGCTCTTCGTTGGTCGGGATCACGGCGACTTTTACCTTGGAATCTGCCGTGGAGATCAGAAGATCCTCGCCCCGCTTCTTGTTGGCTTCCTCGTCCAGAGTGATCCCCAGATAGCCAAGATAGGAAACTACCATCTTACGGACGGTGCCTGCGTTCTCGCCGATCCCTGCAGTGAAGGCGATAGCGTCTACGCCGTTCATGGCCGCCACATAGGAACCGATGTATTTCGCTACCCGGTAGCAGAATACTTCCATGGCTGCCTTGGCATACTTGTTGCCGTTGTTCATGCCCTCTTCCAGGTCACGGAAGTCGCTGGACAGGTTCTTGGAAAGTCCCAGCACACCGGATTTCTTATTCAATACGTTCATCACGCCTGCAATGTCCAGATCTTCTTTCTTGGAAATGTACTCCATGATGGCCGGATCCATATCGCCGGACCGGGTTCCCATTACCAGGCCTTCCAGAGGGGTAAGACCCATGGAGGTGTCCACACATTTTCCGTTCAGCACTGCGCTGATGGAAGCGCCGTTTCCAAGGTGAGCCACGATGATCTTGGAGTTGTCAAGATCCAGTCCCAGGAACTGGGCCGCATGTTTGGATACGAAGCTGTGGCTTGTCCCGTGGAATCCGTAACGGCGTACTGCGTATTTCTCATAATACTCATAAGGAAGGCCATAGAGATAAGCCTTCTCCGGCATGGTCTGATGGAAAGCGGTGTCGAATACAGCCACCATCGGTGTCCCCGGCATCAGCTTCTGGCAGGCGCTGATCCCGATCAGGTTGGCCGGATTGTGCAGCGGCGCCAGGTCGTTGCATTCTTCGATGGCTTTTACCACCTCGTCCGTGATCACTACAGAGTTGGCAAACTTCTCTCCGCCGTGTACCACACGGTGTCCCACAGCGCCGATCTCGTCCAGGCTCTTCACAACACCTGTCTTTTCGTTGGTCAGCGCGTCGATCACGAACTGGATCGCCTCGGTATGGGTAGGCATTGCCTTGTCAGAGATCTCTTTCTCTCCGCCCTCCGGCTGATAGGTCAGGCGTCCGTCGATGCCGATCCGCTCGCAGAGTCCTTTTGCCAGGACTTCCTCGGACTCAGAGTTGATTAACTGGAATTTCAAAGAAGAACTTCCGCAGTTGATAACTAATACATTCATTTCTTTTCCCTCTCTTTATTTAAAATGTATGTTCGTTAATGATTTAGTCCTCTGCCATGCACTGTACGGCTGTGATCGCTACTACGCCCTCGATATCCTTGGCGCTGCAGCCTCTTGACAGGTCGTTGACCGGAGCGGCGATGCCCTGGGTCAGCGGGCCGTAAGCCTCTGCCTTGGCCAGTCTCTGGGCCAGCTTGTATCCGATGTTGCCCGCGTCAAGGTCCGGGAATACCAGTACGTTTGCCTTGCCTGCTACCGGGCTGCCCGGCGCCTTGGAGGCTCCCACTTCCGGAACGATGGCTGCGTCAAGCTGGAATTCTCCGTCCAGCTGCAGGCCTTCCGGCGCGTTCTCCTTGGCGATCCTGGTCGCCTCTACCACCTTGTCCACATCCGGGTGCTTGGCGCTTCCCTTGGTGGAATGGGACAGCATTGCCACGATAGGCTCCTTGCCGGTGAGAAGACGGAAGGAATCTGCGGAAGAAAGTGCGATGGCCGCCAGCTTCTCCGGATCCGGGTTCTGCTCCAGACCGGAATCCGCGAAGATAAAGGTTCCGTCCGCTCCCATGTCGCAGTCCGGTACTACGATCACGAAGAAAGCGGATACCAGCTTGGTCCCCGGCTTGGTCTTCAGGATCTGCAGGCAGGGTCTCAGGGTGTCTGCTGTAGAGTGGCAGGCACCGGATACCATTCCGTCCGCATCCTTCATCTTCACCATCATAACGCCGTAATACAGATAGTTGGTAAGAAGCAGCTCTCTTGCCTGCTCCTCTGTCATGCCTTTCTTCTGGCGCAGTTCCACCAGCTTGGCAATATACCCTTCTGTCTTCTCAGAAGTAGCCGGATCCACGATGGTTGCGCCGCTGATGTCAAAATCTCCCTTGTTCTTTGCGATCTCTTCTTCGCTTCCCACAAGGATCAGGTTGGCGGTCCCTTCCTTCAGGACAGCCTCTGCCGCTTCGTAGGTTCTGATGTCCTCGGTCTCAGGAAGAACGATCGTCTTTTTACAGGTTTTCGCTTTTGCTTTGATTTCATCTATAAATCCCATGATTATAGACTCCTTTCCATTTTTTCTCAGTATTTTTATTATAATACAAAGAGACCTTGAAAAACAAGGTCTCTTCCAAGAATCTTATGTATATTATTCAAAACAGTTTCTACAGATGGAACACATAACTTACAATGGCGAAATACACACTGATAGTACTGATATCCACCAGCGTGGAAATGAGAGGCGTTGCCATGATCGCCGGATCCAGCCCCACCCGCTTGGCCACCAGCGGCAGGGTACATCCCACCACCTTGGCGATGATCACTGTGCAGGCCATGGTAACTCCGATGGTCAGCGCCACCAGGGCATCCCCCTGGCCCATCACAAGGATCCTAAGCCCGTTTACCACCGCCAGCACTACGCTTATGCAAACGGCGATGCGCACTTCCTTCCAGATCACCTTGAAAAGGTCCGCGAACTCGATCTCTCCCACTGCCAGCCCGCGGATCACCAGGGTAGAACTCTGGGAACCGCAGTTTCCCCCGGTACCGGTCAGCATGGGGATAAATCCCGCGATCTGGGGCATTACCGCCAGCGCCGACTCGTAGCTGTTCATGATCATCTGGGTGATGGTAGCGGAAAGCATCAGGAACAACAGCCAGGGAAGACGGCTCTTCACATGCTCCAGGATGGTGGTGCCAAAATAGGTCTCCTCGCTGGGATTTACACCGGCCATGATACTGATATCTTCCGTGGTCTCTTCCTGCAGTACCGCCATGGCGTCGTCTACCGTTACGATTCCCACCATGCAGAACTCATGGTCCACGATAGGCAGCGCGATCAGGCCGTATTTATTGATGATATTGGCCACATCTTCCTGGTCGTCCGTAGTGTGGGCATAAAGAAGGTTGGTGTCCATGATCTCTTCAATGGTCTTGGACTCACTGGTGGTGAGAAGCTCCTTTACATCCACCTGGCCGATCAGCTTCCGCTTCTCCGTGACGTAACAGGTATAAATGGTCTCCTTGTTGATACCTACCTGCCGGATCTTCAGGATGGACTCCGCCACCGTCATTTCCTTTCTCAGCGCAATGTAGTCTACATTCATCACGCTTCCGGCGCTGTCCTCTGGATACTGGAGCAGCTGGTTGATCTGGGTCCTGGTCTCCTCGTCCGTGGCGAGAAGGAGCCTGTCCACCACATTGGCAGGCATCTCTTCCAGAACGTCCACCGTATCGTCCAGGTACATCTCTTCCATAACTTCTTCCAGCTCAGAATCCGTCAGGGCGTTGATCAGGAGCTCACGCATATCGCTGTTCATGTAAGTGAAGGTCTCCGCCGCTTCCTCTTTGGCCAGGAGACGGAACACCATCACCAGGTGCTTCTGGTCAAATTCTTCCAGAATGTCGGCCAGATCCACAGGATACATGTTATTTTCCAGCTCTTCCTTGAGTTCCTTGTACTGTTTGTGGTCCAGCATGTCCAGGATCACATCTTCTGTCAGCCGGCGACGGTCATCCGGGTTCTCCCACTCCTGAATGTCCTGTTCTTCCTGTGTCTGCGGTGTCTCGGTCCGTTTTTCCTCTCCCATGGATCTCCCTCCTTTCTGATATTTGCCTGGTCGGCCTTTCTATAGTATAATCAATTTGAAAAAAAGATACAAGGAGAATCTCATGAAAATTGTCGGATTGATCACAGAATACAACCCGTTCCACAACGGCCATCTCTATCATCTGGAACAGGCTCTGGACATCACCGGGGCGGACGCGGCCATCGCCCTTATGAGCGGAAACTATGTCCAGCGGGGCGCTCCGGCCATCATGCCCAAGCACCTGCGCGCCCAGGTTGCCCTGGAGGCCGGAGTCCCTCTGGTCCTGGAGCTTCCCGTCTGCTACGCCACCGGGAGTGCGGAATATTTTGCCTCCGGCGCCGTCTCCCTCTTCCAGCGTCTGGGCTGCGTGGACGCCATCTGTTTCGGCAGCGAATGCGGGGATTACTCCCTTCTGGAACGGATCGCTCAGGTCACGGCAGAAGAACCGGAAGAATACCGCTTCTCCCTGCAGGAAGCCCTCCGGGAGGGAATGTCCTTCCCTCTGGCCCGGCAGATGGCGCTGAAGCAATATTTCCGGGATGAACTGCCCTCAGAGATCCTGGAGCAGCCCAACAACATCCTGGGCATTGAGTACATCAAGGCGCTGCGCCGCCAGAACAGCCCCATCAAGGCCTATACCATCAAGCGGAAGGTGTCCGGCTACCACGATGAACATCTGTCGGAAAGCTACAGCTCTGCCTCCGCCATCCGCCGGCTCCTGGAGGCTGCCGGCAAGGCCATCCACCTGGAGTCCGAGGGCCTCTTTGACGAGCCCACTCTGTCAGAAGCCCTGACCCGTCTGGAAGGCCAGGTTCCTCCTGCCTGTATCCGTTTCCTGGAGGAAACCCACCGCAGGAGATACCCGATCTATGCCAATGATTTCTCCCTGCTCTTCAAGTACCGGCTTCTCACAGAATCCCGGGAGTCTCTGGTCCGTTACCAGGATGTGACGGAAGACCTGGCCAACCGGATCTGGAACCACCGGAATGATTTTATTACCATGGATCAGTTCTGTGATCTTCTGAAGACCCGGGATATGACTTACGCCCGTTTAAGCCGCTGTCTCTTCCACATTCTTCTTGGAATTACAAGGGGAGACATGCTTTCCTTCCATGAGGCCGGCGGTTGCGGCTACGCAAGAGTCCTGGGCTTCCGCCAGGACAGTACGGCTCTCCTTACCCATATCAAGGAGCATTCCCGGATCCCGCTGATCACAAAGCTTTCCCAGGGGGACACTCTTACCGGACCGACGGCCCGGATGCTGGAGCTGGATCTCTTCGCCGCGGATCTCTATGAGAGCGTGATCACGGAGAAATATAAACTGCCTTTCATCAACGAATACCAGCAGCAGATCGTGCGGTGCTGATCACAAAAAGAACTCTCTGAGATTCCTGATCCCAGAGAGTTCTTCTCTCATTTCACTATATTTTACAGCTCAATCTTCTTGCTGCAGGCAATGGCGATGGCCCCCGGCCCGATATGGCAGCTGACGCTTAAGGACAGCCGGTCCATCACAATGTCATATCCCGGCAGCCGCTCCGCGATCTCCTGCTTCCACTCCTGGGCCATTTCGTCAGAGCAGGTGTAGGCGCCTTCCAGGTGGACTTCCTTCCCGGCGAACCGCTCCTTGATATCTTTCTCCATGGCGTCCAGCATGGTCTTCTTGGCCGCTTTGATACCCCGCACCTTGGCAAATGCATCCAGCTTCTCTCCCTGGATGGTGAGCACCGGCTTTAAGTTCAGGACCGTGCCGATGGCAGCGGCAGCAGGTGTCACTCTTCCGCCCTTCTTCAGGTATTTCAGTGTATCTACAGTGATGTAGATACTGGCTTCCAGCTTCTCCCGCATAAGCACGTCCACGATCTCTTCCGCGCTCATCCCTTTATCCCGCATCTCGATGGCGTCCCACACCGACTGCTGCTGGGTGATGGAGATCCGCTGGTTGTCCACCACATAGACCTTCCCTTCATAATCCCGGGCCAGTCCCATGGCTGTCTCGCAGGAACTGGAAAGCCCGCTGGACATAGGGATGTAGATGATCTTGTCGTTATCCTTCAACACCTCGTCCCACAGTCCTGTCACTTCCGCGGGGGACGGCTGGGAGGTAGAGATATCCGCGTCTTCCGCCAGACGCTGATAGAATTCTTCCTGGGTCAGGGTAATGTCCTCATAGAACAGTTCCCCGTCGATATAGAAGGGCATCGGCAGCACCCGAATGCCAAGCTTTTTTGCTTTTTCCTGTGTGATCCCGCTGTTGCTGTCAGTTACGATCGCTATCTTCTCCATAGATTTACCCTCAATTCTCCTCTTTTCTGATGATCTTTATAATGTAATAACCTGTGAAACGCTGTCCCGCTTTGCCACCATCATGGGAATGTCTTCCCCCCGGTAGGGATTGTCTCCCATGCTGACTTCCAGCTTCACCGTCTCATAGGCAAGCTCCGCGTAATTGTTCTCCTTGCTCAGGTGCCCCAGCACTACATACTGGAGACCGTCATGCAGGATATCGCAAAGAAGCCGTCCCGACCACTCGTTGGACAGATGGCCTTTGTCTCCCATCACCCGTCTTTTCAGCGGATAGGGATAGGGTCCCACCTCCAGCATGTGGATATCGTGATTGGCCTCCAGGACCACTCCATTTAAGCCCTTTAGATTCTCCACCGTATATCCGTCATACATGCCCAGGTCCGTGGCAACCGCCACCGCTTTCTTCCCATTCTCGATCCGGAATCCGGAAGGCTCGTTGGCGTCGTGGGAAATGGCGAAAGGCCGCACTTCCATTCCGCCCAGGGCAAATCCCTGGTCGATCTCTACCGGGTGCAGCAAGCCTTCCGGCAGGCTTCCCAGGCTCCTGCAGCTTTTGATCCCCTCGATGGTGCCTTTTGTGGCATAAACGGGGATCTCATATCTGCGGCTGAACACGCCCAGTCCCTGGATATGGTCGATATGTTCGTGGGTGATCAGGATCCCGTCCAGTTCCTCACCTTTGATGTCCAGTTCCTTTAACCCTTCCTCGATCCGCTTCTTGCTGATCCCGGTGTCCACCAGCAGGTGAGTGTGATCGTCTCCCACATAAATACAGTTTCCGCTGCTCCCGCTGGCAATACTGCATAGTCTCATATGTATTTCATCCATCCTTTACAACTACAATTCTTTGATGATCTTGTCCAGCTGCAGCATGGTCTCCGCGAACACGCCGCTGTTGTCGATCACCCGGTCGCTGTGCTCCAGGAACATTTCCTTGGGAAGCTGCGCCCGCATAATGCTTCTGATCCTGGCCGCGTCATATCCCCGGGAGTAGTACAGCCGGTTCTCGCGGACCGCCTCCTCCACATAGATATACCAGATCTCATCGCAGATCTCATCGTAATGATCCTCGATGAGAAGCGCCGCCTCGATCACAAAAAGATTGGTATTCTTCCTTTCTTCCTGGCGGATCTTCTTCAGGATCTCGTCCTTCACCGCCGGATGTACGATCCGGTTCAGTACCGAGAGCTGAGAGCGGTCTGCGAATACAATATCTCCCAGCCGCGCCCGGTCAAGCTCTCCCTTTTCGTCCAGGATCTCCTGGCCGAAGTGCTCTACGATGGCATCATAACATGCCCCGCCCTTTTTCTGAAGTTTCTTTGCCACCTCATCTGCCTGGCATACGGTGGCCCCGTATCTGCTGTTGAGATACTCCAGGACCTGTGTCTTCCCTGCTCCGATGCCGCCTGTGATTCCAATGATCTTCATACGCTTTCACCTCTTACTTTGCTTCGTACCAGTTTTCTCCTGTGTGCATATCTATCTCCAATGGCACATCCAGGGATGCCGCCTGTTCCATTTCCTCCCGCAGGATCATCTCTACCTGAGCAAGTTCCGGCTGATAGGCTTCGATCAGAAGCTCATCGTGGACCTGCAATACCAGACGGGAGCGCATCTTTGCTTCCTTCAGCCTCCGGCCAACGCCGTTCATGGCGATCTTGATAATGTCCGCCGCCGTCCCCTGGATGGGCGCGTTCATAGCCACCCGCTCCCCGAAGGACCGCTGCATATAATTGCTGGAAGCAAGCTCCGGCACCGGACGGCGCCTTCCAAATAAAGTGGTCACGTAGCCCTCTTCCCTGGCGTGGGCTACCGCATCGTCCAGGAATCTCTTGATCCCCGGATAGGTCCGGAAATAATCTTCGATATACTGTGCCGCCTCTTTGCGGGTGATGCTTAGATCCTGGCTCAATCCAAAAGAACTGATGCCATATACAATACCGAAATTCACTGCCTTGGCGTTCCTGCGCTGGAGAGGAGTCACCTCCTCAAACGGTACATGGAACACCTGGGACGCCGTGATCCGGTGGATGTCCCTGGCCTCCCGGTAAGCCTGGATCAGATTGGGATCCCCGGAACAATGGGCCAGCACCCTGAGCTCGATCTGGGAATAATCCGCATCCACGAATACATAGCCTTCTTCCGGGACGAAAACCTTCCGGATCAGTCTGCCAAGTTCCACCCGTACCGGAATATTCTGCAGGTTAGGCTCCGAGCTGCTGAGCCGCCCGGTAGCAGTCACCGTCTGATGAAACTTCCCGTGGATCCGCCCGTCCGGCCCGATAAAGTTGGCAAGACCGTCCGCGTAAGTGGACTTCAGCTTGGCAAGCTGCCGGTATTCCAGGATCTTCGCCACCAGCGGATAATCCGGGGCCAGCTTGTCCAGCACCTCCGCCGCCGTAGAGTACCCGGTCTTGGTCTTCTTGGCGTGGGGCATTTCCAGTTTCTCAAACAGGATCACACCCAGTTGTTTGGGTGAGTTGATGTTGAATTCTTCTCCGGCCAGCTGATAGATCTCCTGCTCCAGTTCCACGATCCGCCCGCCCAGCTGTTCGCCGTAAGCCTTCAGGGCAACCGCCTCTACTTTGACGCCGGCCCGCTCCATCTCCCGAAGGGTAAAGACAAGTGGCATCTCCACTTCCCGGAACAACCGGTCCATCCCGGTCTCCTGAAGCTTCCCGGCAAGTATGGGGCAGGACGCCCAGGCGGTGTAGGCCTCATAGCAGGATTTCTTCTTCGTCTCCAGCTTCTCGTCGATCAGAAGATCCAGCTGCTCTCTGGCCACATCGGTATAATCATAATCGCTTTTCAGCGGATTCAGAAGATATGCGGCGATGATGGGATCAAAACAATGTTCCTCCCTAAGATCCGGCAGCTGATCCAGGTATTCCTTCAGTCCGCACATCACGAACTCCCCGGCCTTCCCGGCCAGCGCCGACAGCTTCTCAAGCAGCACATCCATGCCAAGCTCCATGGAACAGGGGATGGTCACGATCTGCTCCGGCCCGTAGGCAAGAGAGATCCTTCCATACCCGGAAGCATGGGCGAAAAGGGGAAGCACCGTTTCCTCATCCACAGTAAGAGCCGCTCCTACCCGCTCCGCCTGCTCCGCCTCCGCGAAGATCTTCTCGATCTCTGAAAGCTCTGTCACTTCCTGGAAATGCTCTTCCACCTTATTGGCATCCGCCTGGACGTCAAACCGGCTAAGAAGATTCTTGAACTGCAGCCGCTGGAACAGGGTGTGGGCCTGCGGGGTATAAAGGTCTCCCCGTCTGGCTTCCTCCAGGTGAAAGGGAATGTCCGCATGCGTCTCTATGGTTGCCAGGACCTTGCTCATCCTGGCCTGGTCCCAGTATTCTTTCAGATTTTTGCTGGCCCTTGGCGGCTTGATCTCATCCACATGGGCGTAAGCATTTTCCAGAGAATGATACTCCTCTATGATCTTGGTGGCCGTCTTCTCCCCCACTCCTGGAACCCCGGGGATATTGTCGGAAGCGTCCCCCATCAGGGCTTTCACATCGATGAATTCCTGAGGTGTAACCCCGTAGCGCTCCTTCACCTGATCCGCGTTGTAGTCTTCCACCTCGGTCCGTCCCTGCTTTGTCTTGGGGATTCGGATCTTCACATGCTCTGTGGCAAGCTGCAGGGTATCCCGGTCTCCCGAGATAATGGACACGTCAAGGCCCTGCTCCTCACAGCGCCGGGACAGGGTCCCCAGAAGGTCGTCCGCCTCAAGGCCGGCCTGCTCGATGATCTTCACTCCCATGGCCCTTAGCACATCCTTGATCACCGGCACCTGTTCCCGCAATTCTTCAGCCATGGGCTTGCGGGTGCCTTTGTAATCCCCGTAGAGCTCATGCCGGAAGGTGGGCGCATGGACGTCGAAGGTTACCGTAAGGTACTCCGGCTGCTCCTCGTCCAGGATCTTGAACATAATATTTAAGAAACCGAACACAGCATTGGTATGGAGCCCTTCCGAGTTGGTCAGGTCCGGCACCCCGTAGAACGCCCGGTTCAGGATGCTGTGTCCGTCGATCAGTACGATTTTCTCTCTCATCAGATCTGCCTCCAATATCGGCTGATAAGCGCACCTGTTGCGCTATCATCCAGTATACACTAAAACCGGATATTTTGAAAGCCGAAAATTATCTCCAGGAGGCAAAACAAAAACAGCCTTCCAACTGTGAAAGGCTGTTCTACTGCGGATGGTGGGACTTGAACCCACACGAAGTCACCCCCGCAAGATTTTGAGTCTTGTGCGTCTGCCATTCCGCCACATCCGCTTATCCCGGCTTCTTGGGAAGCCGAGAATTATTGTATCACAAAGTATTCTGGATTACAACCACTTTTTACATGGGGAACAAGGCGTTGTCAAGAGCTGTGGTGTCTTCCTCCGGGATCGAGTACACATTGTCGGCATCCGCCGTCACCCGGATGGTCATGCTTTCCGCTTCCCCGTACTCCGGCTCTTCCAGCCTGTCCTGCATAAGGTCGTACATGGTCTCCATGGTCATCTGGTTAAGCTCCTCGTCGCCTGGGATCTCTCCCGCTTCGGAAAGCTGTGCCATAAGCGAATCCGTCAGTTCTGTCTCCAGGCCGTCCAGTCCCACAAAAGGCTCCACCGTCACCTGGATCTTGAATCCGTCCTCGATCTCAGTCACCTCTCCCAGGGAATATTTGGCCAGCTTCGCCATGTCCTGGAAAAGCTGCCGGTAATCCTCCTGCAGCTCCTGGGAGGCCCCCATCTCCTCGAAGCCTACTGCGGCCATGGTAGCGTCCATATTTCCTTCATACATCTCTCTGGCTTCCTCTTCCGTGGAGTCTGTCAGTTCCATGTAGGAGTCAAATTCTCCCTTGTAGCTGGCGTCCAGCACAGCCTGGGCGTATTCTTTGGCCTCATCCTCCGACATCCCGCCGCAGCCGGTAAGCGTCCAGGCGGAAAGCGCCAGCACAAGGATAAGGACCAGACTCTTCATTTTCTTCATTGCTCTTCCCTCCTCATCTTTACAAAGCATTTACAAAGCAACTAAATAACTTACTTACACTCCTTCAGAAGCTTCTGCCCGATCTCAAAACAATCGAAGGTGGCAAAATAGTCCGCCGGCGTCTCCGCCCTGCGGATCAGCTGAGTAGTCCCGTCTTCTTTGAGCAGCACCTCAGCGGACTTCAGCTTTCCATTATAATTGTACCCCATGGAAAATCCATGGGCCCCGGTATCGTGGATCACCAGAAGGTCGCCCACTTCGATCTCCGGAAGCATCCGGTCGATGGCGAACTTGTCATTGTTCTCGCACAGCGAACCAGTCACATCATACTTGTGGTCGCAGGGAAGATCCTCCTTCCCCACCACAGAAATATGATGGTAGGCGCCGTACATGGCCGGACGGATCAGGTTCACCGCGCTGGCGTCCACACCGATATATTCCTTGTAAGTATGCTTTTCATGGATCGCCCGGGTCACCAGACACCCATAAGGTCCGGTCATAAACCGTCCCAGCTCCGTATACAGGGCTACATCTCCCATTCCCGCCGGGACCAGGACCTCTTCATAAACCTTCCGCACTCCTTCGCCGATGGCGCGGATGTCATTGGGCTCCTGCTCCGGCCGGTAGGGGATCCCTACCCCTCCGGAGAGATTGATGAACTTGATATGACACCCGGTCTCCTGCTGAAGCTCTACTGCGATCTCAAACAGGATCCTGGACAGCATGGGATAATAGTCGTTGGTTACCGTATTGCTTGCCAGGAATGCATGGATCCCGAACTCCTTCGCGCCTTTTTCCTTCAGGATCTTAAAGGCCTGGGTAAGCTGTTCCCTGGTCATTCCGTACTTGGCGTCCCCCGGGTTGTCCATGATATCGTTGCTGACCTTGAACACCCCGCCCGGATTGAACCGGCAGCTGATGGTCTCCGGGATCTTCCCGATGGCTTTCTCCAGGAAATCGATATGGGTGATGTCATCCAGGTTGATGATAGCCCCCAGATCATTGGCATAAACGAATTCTTCCGCCGGCGTATCGTTGGAGGAGAACATGATATCTTCTCCCACCGCCCCGATGGTCTTGGAGAGCATAAGCTCTGTATAGGAAGAACAGTCGCAGCCGCAGCCGTACTCTCTTAAAATATTGATGAGAAACGGATTGGGCGTAGCCTTCACCGCAAAATACTCTTTATATCCGGGATTCCAGGAAAATGCCTCCCTCAAGGCCTCCATGTTCCTGCGGATGCCTTTTTCATCATAAAGGTGAAAAGGAGTGGGATACTCTTTCACGATTTCTTCTAACTGTGCTTTCGTCACAAATGGTCTTTTGTTCATGATCGTCTGTCTGCCTCCTGTATTGCTGTTAATTTTATCTCATTTGCCAGAGCACGCTTATAGAGGTTCACAAAGTTCTTCTGGCCGGAATACAGACAGGTGTTCATACTGCCCTCCCCATATTCTCCGATCAGGGCGTACCGGGAATCTGCTATGATCCCGATCTCTCTTCCCCGCGGTTCACCCACATAGACCCGGGCATTCTTAAGGCTGACCGGCTGATCCGTAACGATCACCAGCTTCTTTCTTGTGGCGATCAGATGATCCAGCTCCTCTACAAGAAGAAGCAGGTAATTCCTGGTGCAGGAAATGTAAACCCGGTCTTCCGCGGTGATGAGGAGATTCTTCATCTTGTTCAGGATGTGGTCCGCTCCCTCGATGGTGATATATCCTTCCACATGGGATTTTCCTTCCGGCTTATGCTGGATCAGCCATTTGGCTGCCCCCTCCAGTCCCCGGATGCTGTTGCGGCAGAACTCATCCAGAGGAACCGGCACATATTTCCTTGTGCTTCCTTCTTCCACCAGATAGGCCGCCCCCTTCTCCGTCATACTGGCAAGGGATGCATAGGCGTTGGACCGGGAAATTCCGATCTTCTTCGCCACCTCATATCCCGTCGTCTTCCCTTCCATAAGAAGACACTCATAGATACAGGCTTCCTGGCGGGTAAGCCCGAACTCTGTCAGACGTTCTGTAAACACATTGTTTTCCATGTCTTACTCCTCTTTCGTGCTCTTTTAGTAGTTCTCTACAGAAACACTATAAATGAGTTCTCCGGTTCTGTCAACCTTTCACCCAAAATTCATTACTCCACTACCGCAATCCGCATCATATTACTGAAACCAGTTCCCGCGCCTGCCACATGGGGCGACGGGATCCCTGCCGTCAGCACCACCACGTCTCCGGTCTCCGCCAGCTGTTTGGCGCAGATCAGCTCAATGGCGCTGTTGCAGATATCTTCGGTGGTATATACCTGAATGGATTTCAGCGGCCGCACGCCCCAGTACATCTGCATCCTGCGCAGGGTCCGCTCATTGGGGCTGACGCCGATGATCTCCGTCTTGGGTTTGAATTTGGACACCACTCTGGATGTAGCTCCGGACATGGAGGGCGCGATGATACATTTTGCCCCCAGATTGCCGGCCGTGGTCACAGTGGCATGGGCCAGGGCGCTGGATACGCTCTTCATCCGATGCTCTTCCGCCTGCTTCAGGATCAGGTCGTAATCCAGATGCTTCTCTGTATTCTCTACAATGTGCACCATCATCTGCAGCGCTTCTACCGGATACTTGCCCTGGGCTGTCTCACCGGACAGCATCACCGCGTCTGTTCCGTCGTACACCGCGTTGGCCACATCTGTCACCTCCGCACGGGTGGGACGGGGATTGCGGATCATGGAATCCAGCATCTGGGTGGCGGTGATCACCGGTTTATAGTTGTCATTGCACCGCTGGATGATCATCTTCTGCAGATAGGGAACTTCCTCCGCCGGGATCTCCACGCCCAGGTCTCCCCGGGCAACCATGATGCCGTCCGCGCAGCGGATGATCTCGTCAATATTCTTGATCCCTTCCGCGTTCTCGATCTTGGCGATGATGGGGATATAAGGCGCCTCGCATTCCTTCAGGAAGGCCCGGATCTCCAGGATACATTCCGCATTGCGGACGAAAGAGGCCGCGATGAAATCGATGCCCTGCTCCACGCCGAATCTTAAGTCCTCCCGGTCCTTCTCCGTGATGGCCGGCAGCCGCACCGGAACATTGGGCACGTTCACGCCTTTGCGCTCTCCCAGCTCTCCGCCGTTGACCACCCGGCAGACGATCTCATCCTGCCGCTTTGCCTTCACTTCCAGTCCGATCAGGCCGTCGTCCACCAGGATGATGGTGCCCACCTGAACGTCCTCCACCAGGCCGTCATAGGTGATGGAGACCTTCTTCTCGTCTCCTTCTGTCTCTCTGGTAGTCAGGATGAATTCACTTCCTGTCTCCAGCATTACTTTCTTCCCGTCTTTCAGCACACCGGTACGGATCTCCGGTCCTTTGGTATCCAGAAGGATGGCGATAGGCTTCTTCTCTTCCTCCCGGATCCTTTTCAGCATATCCATGCGGCCTTTCTGCTCCTCATGGGTGCCGTGGGAGAAGTTAAATCTTGCCACGTCCATGCCTTCTCTCACCAGGGCGCGCATGATCGCCTCATCGTCGCTCCGTGGTCCCATGGTACATACGATCTTTGTTTTCTTCAATGTCTCTTCCTCCTCATTTCCTATTTGACATGTGTATGGGTAAACAGATGATCCTGACAGTATTCGTAATTCCCGTTACACTTGGAACAGTACCGGAATTCCAGATTTGGGTCGTCCAGCTCCGTCCTTCCGCACACCGCGCAGCGGTGTCTGGCTCCGCCGGGATAGTGATTCACCGGACGGGATGCTCTTACCTTCTTCTGGAATTCCCGCTTGCGCCGCGCCTGCTTCGGGGAATATCCCCTGCTGTGCCTGCTCCCCAGGAAGAAGATCACAAAGTTCAGGATGGAAACCGCGGCTCCGATGGCATTGGACCGGTAGAAGAATCCAAGTGGTCCTCCTCCGTAAGCCGGCAGGAAAGCCTGGACGATGGTGTAGAGGAAATAGATTCCGTCCAGCCAGCCCAGCCATTTGGCCTTGATCGGAATGGCGAAGAACAGATAGAACTGCATATCCGGATAGATTGCCGCAAAGGCGAAGAAAAGCGACATATTCAGATACCAGGTTCCCAGCGGGAAGGAAAATCCGGTGATAAAATATGCGGCAAAGGCTGCGATCACATGGAACAGCATCCCCGCGAAAAAGTACAGGTTAAATCGGAAGGCCCCCCATGTCTGTTCCAGGGATTTTCCCAGCATGTAATAGAGATAAAGGGCAAAAACCATGAAAAGATAGCTGGTCTGGGGCGGCTGGATGATAAAGGTCACCACACGCCACACCTGCCCCCTAAGGATCGCCGGCACATCCAGGCACAGATACTGATAATAGAACTCCGGCACGAACAGCTGGAGCACCAGCCCCGCGACATAGAGCACGATGATGTAATACATCAGATTGTGGATGGCATATCTGCCAAATTTACGTTCTAATTTATCTAACCAGTTCATGTTCGTTTCACTCCGTTTTTTCATGATAGCACTGTAGTCATTCTACCGTCTCGGTGGGTGTTTGTCAATCGGTTCTGCCGCGCCGGTTTCCCGGTCTGTTGCGTTTTCTTAGCAGATTCTTAGCGTCTCTTTATGGTTTCTTTAGATTTTGCGAATTGTCATTTCAAATATTTTGTCGTATAATGTTACGTGTTGCAAAAACGGGACACACATTTAATAAGAAGAAATTCATAGATTTACTATGTGAGGAGTTTTCAATATGAGTCAGAAAGAGCAGTATACACTGGGTATTGATATCGGTTCCACCACGGTCAAGATCGCCATCCTGGACATGGACAATGAAGTGGTGTTCTCCGACTATGAACGGCATTTCGCCAATATCCAGGAGACCCTGTCCGACCTTCTTGGCCGGGCCATCTATAAATTAGGCGCCATCCACGTCTCTCCGGTGATCACTGGTTCCGGAGGACTGACCCTGGCCAAGCACCTGGGCGTTCCTTTTGTCCAGGAAGTGATCGCCGTATCCACCGCCCTGCAGGATTACGCCCCTCAGACTGATGTGGCCATCGAACTTGGCGGCGAGGACGCCAAGATCATCTACTTTGAAGGCGGCAATGTGGAACAGCGGATGAACGGCGTGTGCGCCGGCGGTACCGGTTCCTTCATCGACCAGATGGCTTCCCTTCTCCAGACGGACGCCTCTGGTCTTAACGAGTATGCCAAGAATTACAAGGCGCTCTACTCCATCGCCGCCCGCTGCGGCGTGTTCGCCAAATCCGATATCCAGCCCCTGATCAATGAAGGTGCGTCCAAGGAAGACCTGGCCGCCTCCATCTTCCAGGCGGTAGTCAATCAGACCATCAGCGGTCTGGCCTGCGGCAAGCCTATCCGGGGCCATGTGGCGTTCCTGGGGGGACCTCTTCATTTCCTGTCTGAGCTCCGGGAGGCCTTTGTGCGCACCCTGAAGCTGGACGACGAGCACACCATCGCGCCCAACCACTCCCACCTCTTCGCGGCCATCGGAAGCGCCCTGAATTCTGAGCGGGATCTGGATGTGGCGCTCCAGGAGATGCAGCAGCGTCTGGAGGGACGGATCAAGATGGACTTCGAGGTGGACCGTATGGAGCCCCTCTTCGCCAGCGAGGCGGATTATCAGGAGTTCAAGGAACGCCACGACCGGCACCAGGTTCCGGTCAAGGATCTTGCCTCCTATCAGGGGAAGGCTTTCCTTGGCATCGACGCCGGATCCACCACCACCAAGGCCGCCCTGGTGGGAGAAGACGGAACTCTTCTCTACTCCTTCTACCACAATAACGAAGGAGATCCTCTGGGCACCACCATCGCCGCCATCAAAGACATTTACAGCAAGCTTCCCGAAGGGGTGGAGATCGTCCACTCCTGCTCCACCGGATACGGAGAAGCGCTGATCAAGGCCGCCCTTCTTCTGGATGAAGGAGAGGTTGAGACTGTAGCCCACTACTACGCCGCTTCCTTCTTTGAGCCGGATGTAGACTGCATCCTGGACATCGGCGGCCAGGATATGAAATGCATCAAGATCAAGAATCAGACGGTAGACAGCGTTCAGCTCAACGAAGCCTGCTCCTCCGGGTGCGGCTCCTTCATTGAGACCTTCGCCAAGTCCCTGAATTATTCCGTGGAGGACTTCGCCCATGAAGCCCTGTTTGCCGGCAACCCCATCGACCTTGGCACCCGCTGTACCGTATTCATGAATTCCAAGGTAAAACAGGCGCAGAAAGAGGGCGCATCCGTGGCGGACATCTCCGCCGGCCTTGCCTACTCTGTCATCAAGAACGCCCTGTTCAAGGTGATCAAGGTGTCCGATGCCACAGAGCTTGGCCAGCACATCGTAGTCCAGGGGGGAACCTTCTACAACAACGCGGTGCTGCGAAGCTTTGAGAAGATCGCCAACTGCCACGCCATCCGCCCGGATATCGCCGGGATCATGGGGGCATTCGGCGCGGCTCTCATCGCCCGGGAGCGTTACATAGACTGCGAAGGCACCACCATGCTTCCCATCGATGAGATCGAGGCCCTGGAGTATTCTACCACCATGACCAAATGCAAGGGCTGCACCAACAACTGCCGTCTCACCATCAACCACTTCAGCGGCGGCCGTCGGTTTATCACCGA
>NZ_DBGCJQ010000076.1:0-5469 GCF_048354975.1 Massilistercora timonensis
CCCTTCAGGAAAGATATGAACTGTCTGAAGAAAAGGCAGAAGAATATATGAAGAAGTATTGGTAAATTCAGGTTTGCAGGGATGACATGGCAGCGATCAGACGCACGAAAACGGAGTCAGCCCCTGCAGCGAATCCGTTTTCTGTGCATTCTGGTTCTGTCAGAACATCTACAAAGCCCTGCCTACCTTCTTTCCGGCCGCAGGCCGACTAACACTTATCAGGCCTTTGTCGGGACAGTTGGCGATAAGGCGGGGGCCGGATGATTGCGGAGGTTAAGCGTCAGCCTCGAAGCAATCGCCGGTCCCCGCCTCTGGACAAAGTACACGACAAACCTGAATTTACAGATTCAACACATCCTGAATAGTATAGAACCCGGCCTCTTTCCCTTCCAGATAGGCGGCGCAGTCGCAGGCGCCTCTGGCGAAGCACTCCCAGTTGTAGGAGTGGTGGGTGATCTCCAGGCGTTCGCCCAGCCCGCCGAAGTAGACGGTGTGGCTGCTGGGGATGTTGCCGGCCCGCAGGGAGTGATAGCCGATGGTTCCCGGCTTTCGGGGATTCTCACCTTTTTCCCTGCCGTATACGGCGATGTCTTCCAGTTCTTTGCCCAGGGCATGGGCCATGATCTCGCCCATTTCCCGGGAGGTTCCGCTGGGTACGTCTTTCTTCCACTGGTCGTGCATCTCAAGGATTTCGATATCCAGCTCATCGCCTACAGTTCTGGTCACCATCTCCAGAAGCTTGTTCATTACATTGACCAGCTTGGAGGTGTTGGCGGCGTACAGCATGGGAATGGTTT
The DNA here is from genome assembly GCF_048354975.1 of Massilistercora timonensis. Classification (NCBI taxonomy): domain Bacteria; kingdom Bacillati; phylum Bacillota; class Clostridia; order Eubacteriales; genus Massilistercora; species Massilistercora timonensis. Next base: position 798 of record NZ_DBGCJQ010000076.1, read on the forward strand.
TAGCTGTCTCATGGAACCGGGCCATCTCATCTTCTGAAAAGCCGGTGGTGCCGCACACCAGCGCCTTTTTGTGAGCCACTGCGGCTGCCAGGACTTCCAGGGATACCTCCCGGGTGGAGAAGTCGATGATCGCGTCGCAGCGGTCGATGACGCTCTCCAGATCGTCTGTTACGGGGACGCCCAGGGTGCGGCCGGTCATAGCCACCGTACCCAGATCTTCCCCGATATAGTCTCTTCCTTTTGGACCAAGGCCGGCCACAAGCTCCAGATCTTCTCTTGAGGCGGCGGCCTGGGTGATCAATTTGCCCATTTTTCCTCTTGGGGCAACTACAATAATTTTCATAAAAAACGCTCCTTTTTTCGTGAATTTCGTGGGTTTCACGTATATTAATTTTATTCTAGCATATCCTAATGGAAAAGAATACTAAAAATAATGCTTGCATTTTTCGACGGTATTCGATAGAATATCACTATCGGGGTATGGCTCAGTTTGGTTAGAGCGCACGGCTGGGGGCCGTGAGGTCGCAGGTTCGAATCCTGTTACCCCGACGCAGAGGCTTAACTTCCCGGGACGGCAGTTAAGCCTTTTTTCATTACACATTACAAAGGAAGAATGAGGGAAAAGAAATGGAGAAGGAACAGGCGAAAGGATTGTTTTGCACATTGCAGGGATATTCCTGGCGATACCTTCCCAAAGATATTTTCGTGGGGATCATCATAGCTGCGGTATCCATTCCCATTGCCATGGGCTATGCGGAAGTGTCCGGCCTGCCGCCGGTGTATGGCCTGTACGGGTCGGTGCTTCCGATCATCGTCTTTGCGGCAGTCACCCGGTCCAGGCAGTTCATCCTGGGGGTGGACGCCACGCCGGCAGCGCTGGCGGGGGCGACGATCGCCTCTTTCGGCATTGTGGGCGGCTCGCCGGAAGCCATGGCCTTTGTGCCGATGATGGCGCTGTTTACCTGCCTGTGGCTTTTGCTGTTCTATTTTCTGAAGGCAGGCAGGATCGTGAATTTCATCTCCTCTCCGGTGATGGGGGGATTTATCAGCGGTATCGGTGTTGAGATCATCCTGATGCAGATCCCCAAGCTTATGGGCGGAAAAGCGGAAGCGGGAGAAGCGCCGGAGCTTCTGGGGCATATCCTGGAGACTGCCCGGGATATCAATTCGGTTTCTCTCCTCCTTGGAGTATGTTCCCTGGTGATCATCCTGGCGGCAACCCGGTTCATCCCCAAGTTCCCCATGCCCATCTTTGTGATGGCGGCGGGGGCCGGGCTTACCGCAGTCCTTCATCTGGAGCAGTATGATGTGGCATTATTATCCCATGTGGATCCTGGATTCCCCGGGATCATCCTGCCGGATTTCGCAAATGTGGAGATCACCCATGTGGTGGGAAAATCTCTGATGGTGGCCGCGGTGGTGATGGCGGAGACTTTGCTTGCGGAAAATGAATTTGCCCTGAAAAACGGCTACAAGATCAACGAGAACCGGGAGATCCTGGCCTGTGCCCTGGCCAATGGGGCGGCGGCGCTTACCGGAAGCTGTCCGGTGAACGGAAGCATTTCCCGGACTTCTATGAATGATCAGTACGGCGGGCACACCCAGCTGGTGTCCGTAGTGGCGGGGATCGTTATGCTGGCCCTGCTCTTTACAGGGACCGGGTTTATTGAGTATCTGCCTGTCCCGGTGCTGACGGCCATTGTGATCTGCGCGCTGATGAAGGTAGTGGAAGTCCATCTGGCGCTGCGGCTGTGGAAGGTGCGCAAAAGAGACTTCTGGATCTTTGTGGCGGCCATGCTGGGTGTTCTCTTCCTGGGAACGGTGTATGGCGTAGTGATCGGAATGCTTCTGTCCTTTATCGTAGTGATCACCGAGGTGATCGTGGAGGTGGCCAATCCCCCCAGGGCCTTTCTGGGAAGGATCCCGGAGAGAGAGGGACTTTACAACCTACAGGAGCGGGAAGAAGCCGAGCCCATCCATCAGATGGTGGTCTATCAGTTTGGAGAGCGGCTGTTTTTTGCCAATATCAAGATCTTCCAGCAGGATATTGAGAACAGCATAAAGGAAGATACAAAAGCGGTGATCGTGGATGGCGGCGCGATCAGCAGCATCGATCTTACTGCAGCGGACCGTCTGGAGATCCTGGCGGACAATCTGGAGAAGCAGGGGATCCACTTCTACCTGACGGAAGTGCCAAAGCATCTGGAAGAACAGCTGGGCTTCCTTGGAGAGGGAACGCTGATCCGGGATGAGAAGGTGCTGCCCACCGTGGAAGAGGCGGTCCTTGAGGTACAGAAGGAGATAGAGCCGGAGACGGAAAGAGAAGCCGGGAAAGAGACAGAATAAAGATTTACACGGACGCTATAGTATGCTAGGATAAAAGGAAAGCAGAAGTCCTAACTAGACCATGGGAGAACAGAGGTAAAGAGTATGAAAAAAAGAGTGGTGGTGGCGCTTGGCCACCGGGCTCTGGGGACTACGCTCCCGGAGCAGAAAGAAGCAGTAAACCATACATCCAAGGTGATCGCGGATCTGATCGAGCAGGGTTATCAGGTGGCCATCACCCACAGCAACGCGCCCCAGGTGGGCATGATCCATACCGCTATGAATGAGTTTGGCAAGGCCCATCAGGATTACACCGCCGCGCCCATGTCGGTATGTTCCGCCATGAGCCAGGGCTATATCGGGTACGACCTTCAGAACAGTATCCGAGAGGAGCTTCTGAACCGGGGGATCTACCGGACGGTGAGTACCATCCTGACCCAGGTGATCGTGGATCCCTATGACGACGCTTTCTATACGCCTACTAAGGTGCTTGGCCGGTATATGAACGCGGAAGAAGCCAACGAGGAGCGCAAGAAAGGCAACTATGTGGTGGAGGAGCCGGGGAAAGGGTTCCGCCGGATCGTATCCGCGCCCCAGCCTGGGACCATCGTGGAGATCGACGCCATCAAAGCGCTTCTTGACGCGGACCAGATCGTGATCGCCTGTGGAGGCGGCGGGATCCCCGTACTTCAGCAGGACAACCACCTCAAAGGCGCCAGCGCGGTCATCGAGAAGGACCTGGCTGCCGGGAAGATGGCGGAAGAAGTGGACGCCGATGAGCTGATCATCCTGACCAGCGTGGAGAAGGTGAAGATCAACATGGGACGCCCCGATGAGGAAGAGCTGGGAGAGATCTCCGTGGAAGACGCCCGCAGATATATGGAAGAAGGACATTTCGGAGAGTACAACATGCTGCCCAAGTTCAGCGCTTCTCTTGGATTTATCGAGAAGCGGGAAGGAAGACGGGCGCTTATCACTTCCTTTGACAAGCTGGGAGAGGCCCTGAAGGGTAAGACCGGCACCATCATCCAGGGATAAGAGGAGCTGTAACGAGAGTAAGACATCCGCATATACTGTCTATAAGAAGTATACGCGGATGTTTTTTATGCATCCCGGGGAGAGGGCGGTTTGGTTGCGTCTGTGCGAACTGGAGGCGAAAGAAGTTATCAACACGTGCGATTGTAAAAAGCTGGGATATGTGGTAGATTTAATCATAGATGAATGCCAGGGGCGCATCGAGGCCATCGTCATTCCCAGAGGCGGGAAATTCTGCGGGATCTTTGGCGACGGGGCGGAGTATGTGATCCCCTTCCGGTGCGTGAAGAAGATCGGGCCGGACATCATCCTGGTGGAGATCCATGAGGATCTGGAGGCGCCGGAAGGGAAACTCTTCGGACGGGTTTGACTTCTGGTTTTTGGAAAGTTATACTAGTAGAATACAAGAAAAAGAAAGGAATTTAAGACACGATGAAATGTCCATACTGCGGTAATCCAGATACAAGAGTAATTGATTCCAGGCCGGCGGAGGACGGCAACTCCATAAGGAGGAGACGTTCCTGTGATGTGTGCGGCAAACGCTTTACCACCTATGAGAAGATCGAGACCATCCCCCTTATCATCATTAAGAAGGATAATAACCGGGAACAATATAACCGGGGCAAGATCGAGAAGGGGATCCTGCAGGCCTGTTACAAGCGGCCGGTTTCCGCGGAGGACATCCAGCGGGCCATCGACCGGATCGAGACCAAGATCTTCAGCCTGGAGGCAAAGGAAGTGCCAAGCAGCGCCATCGGCGAGATCGTGATGGATGAACTGAAGGACCTGGACGAGGTGGCCTATGTGCGTTTCGCCTCTGTCTACCGGGAGTTCAAGGATGTGAATACCTTTATGGACGAGCTGAAGAAGTTTTTGAAGTAGTGTAGGGAGCAAGAGATATGAGAACTTATAAACTGACGATTTCCTATGACGGGAGCAGATATCAGGGATGGCAGCGCCAGGCGACCACCGACAATACCATCCAGTTTGTTCTGGAGTGGAGCATCGGGAAGCTGGTGGGATACCGGGTTCAGGTGGACGGCTCCGGCAGGACCGATGCGGGCGTCCACGCCAGAGGACAGGTGGCCAGTGTGAAGTTGTCCAAGCTGTATGATCCCAAAGAATTCAAGGACGCGCTGAACCGGTATCTTCCGGAAGATATCCGGATCGTGAAGGTGGAGCTGGTGAAGAACGGCTTTCACGCCAGGAAGAGCGCCAAGGGAAAGAAATACGAATATTACATTGACTGCCGGGAGAAGCCGGATGTATTTTCCCGGAGATACTGTTATCACTATCCGGTGAAGCTGGATAT